>DMZB01000075.1 GCA_003482405.1 Lactobacillus sp.
AACAATTATGGGGCACTTCAAATTTCTCATAGGCGGCTTTTTTGGTGCTAGATGAGCCAAGGACTGCGTTAGGCGCCACTATTATAGGCACAGATATAATTCCGACAAAAATACGCACCAAGCCTCATTAACTAAGACTTGGTGCGTATCTTCATGGTTGAATCCATATTTGTTTAATCGGTACCAGTTAATTTCGTTGTACTTGCAGGATTAACAGCAGATTGGCGTTTGACAAGCGCTGGTTCATAATTAATATCCGCGACTTCTTCATGGTTCAGTAATTTAATCAGCATACGGCCAGCATCCTCACCCATGCGTTCTTTTTCATGATTGAGCGTTGTGAGGGCAGGACTCATATACTGCTCCATCAGGTAGTCATCAAAACCAACAATGGATACGTCTTCAGGGACACGATAATCATTGGAGCGCAGGTAATCCATCACTTGAATGGCCAAACGGTCATTATAACAAGCAATCGCGGTTGGCCGTTCATCTTGTTCCAGGTACGTTTTGATTCGTTTCATAACCCGATCAAAATCATCCCCGGACTGATACATGATCAAATTACTACGATATGAAAACTCAGGATGCCGCTGATACGCCTGGACAAATCCATTCATTCGATTGACGCCTTGAATATCATCGACCTGAAAAACGCCAAGCACACTTTGATGGCCCAGCTTAAAAAGATATTCTAGCATGCGCTCTTCGGCAGCTTTGTCATCCGTCGTCACACCCGGAAAATCCAGTGCAGGATACTTTGCATTGATAAATAATGTCGGAATCTGATCATCCTTAATCTCTTGGTAAAGGTCCATATTAGGATTGCTCAGCGCACTCTGAGTGGGCTCAATGATCAGTCCAGCAACCTTGGTATCTAACATGTTGATCAGGCTCTTACGTTCCTTCTCGTGATCATTATGCGTATTACTGATCAGCAATGAATAACCGGCGTCGGAAATCACACGGTCGATGCCCGAAATAATGTCCGGGAAAATATAATCAGCAATGTGCGTCGTAATCACACCAATAATTTTGCTGTCCGTGTCCGTGGACCAGTCTTTGTGCCAGTCTTGGACAAACATGCCGCCACCCTGAATCCGATAGATGAAGTGATCGCCTTCAAGGTCCCCCACTGCACGACGTACTGTATAACGGGAGACGTTATAGATCGCCATCAGTTCGGTCTCGGTCGGCAGTTTATCGTCCACTTTATACTTGCCTGTAAGGATGGCTTCTTTCAAACCGTCTTTAACTTTTTGATACTTGTTTTCCATAATCTCACCTAATCTGTTTAAGCAATGAATCAACCTTTAAAATTCATTACTAATAAATTGAAACGAATTGTTCACTCACTAAGTGTAGTTTAAAACAGTTGATATCACAATAAATTTCCGAATTTATTTGTAACCGTTTTCTCGTTTGCTACGCATACTTTCGCAAAGTATGGTAACCTAGCTTTAGATTCATTGCAATTTATTACAATGGTTTAAATTATTCGTTCGAATATATTATATCAAAAAGGAGTTTTACTTATGCCACAAGCTACTACAGTCAAAGGATCCGTCAAACCCTTCGATACGTTTAACGGTCAACAAGTTTTTCAATTCAGTCTTACTAACGCGCATGGCGTCACGGTCTCAGCGCTCACTCTCGGTGCCACCCTTTATGAAATCTTACTGCCCAATGGTGATAACCTCGTGCTTAACTATCATCACAGTGCCGATTATCTGGCGAATCCCTTTTATGTCTGCATGGCAATTGGGCGAACGGGTGGCCGTATTGGTGGTGGCGAATTTCCACTAAATGGCAAGACCGTCCACGTCCCTGTCAACGAGGGTTCAACCACGCTCCACGGTGGTCCTCACGGATTTAACTCACAATTATGGGATGGTGAGATTGCTACTCATGCTGGCCAAGCCGAAATCATTTTCCGCCACGTACAAAAAAGTTCTGAAGATGGTTTCCCTGGTGACTTGGACGCTGAAATTCACTACCAATTGAGTGAAGATGATCAGGTCAATGTCGTCTTTATCTCAAAGTCCTCAGCTGACACTGTATTTAATCCGACCCTGCACACGTACTTCAATCTCGGTCATGATGACACGATCAAGGATCACACGTTACAAATCAACAGTGAACAACACTTAGCATTTGATGACAAAAAAGTGCCAACTGGTGACTTAATTGACGTCGACCAGACGCCATTTGATTTCCGGGAAACGGCCTCACTTGGTGCCGCTATCGACGGTATGCAGCAAACACCCGAAAAAGGATTTGACGATCTCTTTAAAGTGACTCCCGCCGCTGACAAGCGTGTGGCAACCTTAACAGACACTCATACCGGTCATGCAGTCGACGTTTTATCAAAGCGTAACGGCTTAGTTGTCTTCACCGCCAATTCCTTCACCCACGATAATATGAACTTCAAGCGTTCAAATGGCACCGGTCACCCTTACGAAGGTGTTGCCCTGGAAGCCCAAACATTGCCAGATGCGACGAAGCATACAGGATTCGGTAATATTGTCCTGACCGCAGGCGATACAACCACGCAGACCATTGGTTATCGACTGCATTATTA
>DMZB01000328.1:0-1853 GCA_003482405.1 Lactobacillus sp.
ATGATGAAGCTGAACAGTTCCAAGGTAAAGTTAATTTGCTGGCTGGTACCTGCCGTATTTTTTAACGTGTGCGCTTCAGTCAACATCGGAATCGTTGTGGCTGCCAACGCAGAAGCCAGCGAGACCGTAATCATAATGATCTTGTTGGCATTAAAGTCAAAGTAGGCATAAAGCGTATTTTGCACTGTATAGCTCAAATTCGATGTGACCTTCATGATTCTAAAGAATGTCACTTGATCGAATAACTGATAAATTGCAATGGCACTAGGGACGATTGTAAACGGAATCGCTTGCCAGATGATCTGCTTCAACAACTGTGGCGTAGAAATCACGAGGCCATCTTTAGCCCCTTCGATTTTGTTACGGAAATAAGCTCGGTGACGCCACATTTCGTAAAGCAACACACCAACACCTGCTAAGGCCCCGAGCCCCGCAGCAAACGTTGATTGAGCCACAGCATGCGGCCAGTTTTTAGCTGGTGCTGAACCCACACGCATAATCAGAAAGGCTGTTAACAACATATAAATAATGCGGACGAGTTGTTCAACAAACTGAGAAATCGCGCTTGGCGCCATCATGTGATAACCCTGAAACATACCGCGCATCATCGCCAACGTTGGAAAAATAAACACTGCCAAGGTCAGTGAGCGCAGAACCGGAATCACGTTTGGATCGCCGGTCGTTAAAGAGTTCATTGGTGACATCAACCATAACAAAATTGCCGCTAACGAACCTGTAATAAACGATAAGACCAAACCGCGTTTAAACAGCCGGAAACCCACGCCGTACTCATTTAAGGCATTATAATGCGCAATCAATTTGGAAATTGCCGCGGGAATCCCCGCCGTTGAAATCATCAAGACAATCGAATAAACATTATAACCTTTGGAGAACAGCGCATTCGCCTGGTTGTAAAAAGTCCCAAACCAAATAACCCACGGGATGATGTAAAGTGCACCAAGGACCCTAGACGTAATGCTGGCAGCTGTCATCCAACCAGTACCACGTAAAATCTGCTCTTGATCCGAAACGGCATTTTCTTCTAATCCCGGATTTTCAACGATGGATCCCAGATCCTCGCCCTTAGCCGATTCTGCCGCTTGAGGTTCAACAAAAGTGGCCATAGGAGCCTCTGATGCAATTGTCTTCTCCAATGGCACAGGTCGGGGTTCTTCCTCACCTGACCGTTGGACCTCACTTGTTGAAGAAGAATCAGAATAGTTTGTCCACCGACTAGAAACTAGGTGCAGTGGTTTTTCTTCAGCATCGCCCTCACGTTCTAGTTCTGACTGTGGCGTTTCTGCTTCTGATTTTTGATCAACAACAGTTTTGTGAGCTTGACTGGTCGGCTTTTCGCTGGTTACAGGTTCTTCGCTTTCAGTTGGTGCTTGCTGGGATTTGCTTTCCTCGGTGTCTGCCGATGATGGTGCCGCCACTATCGGTTTTTCTACCGAGCTAGCAACGCCATCGCTTTCTACCGCCTGAGTTGAACTGGCGACCACTGATACAGCACTTTTTTCATCAGACTGGCTCTCAGCCGAGGTGACTGGGGCAGCAGTCCCTGTAAGACTACCTACAGTACTGTCCTCAGCATTGTCGGCACTGTCAACGGGCTGCTTACCCTGCAAGTGAAACTTGTTGAATAACGCGTTCCTGCGTTGACGCCGCCGATACTGCTTGCGTGTTGGGATATTTTCGTTTTCGTCATTTTGTGAATCTTGCTTAGACATAAAATTCTCAATTCTTTTTTGGGTTTATTTAACAATTTTCTTAAACTACAAGTTTACCGCGTTCTGATCGATTCAAAAGCATTTAACGATTTCCTTAGGACAAGCTTTAATTATTGGTTAAAG
>DMZB01000328.1:1971-4010 GCA_003482405.1 Lactobacillus sp.
CGGTGACCACCTTAATTGGCAACCACATTTACGAGCTTACCTGGCACCACAATTGTTCTCCGAACAGTCTTGCCGTCAATTGCTTTTTGCATGTGCGCGTCTGCCAAAGCGATTTTCTCGAGGTCATCTTTAGCAATGTCCTTGTCAACTGTCGCATGGCTCTTCACTTTGCCGTTGACCTGCAAAACAACTTCAACAGTTGATTCAACTAGCTTGCTGGCGTCATAAGTCGGCCATGGTTGATAGCTGATCGTATCCGACTCGTGGAAGTAACTCCACAATTCCTCGGCCACATGGGGAACTAGTGGTGACAACATCTTAATGAAGCCCTCCATGTAAGGTACCGGAAGATCATCCACCTTGTGTGCCTCGTTGACGAAAACCATCATCTGCGAGATTGCCGTATTAAAGTGCATACGACCGTAGTCTTCAGTAACCTTTTTAACGGTCTCATTGTAAACTTTATCCAATTTACCGTCGTTGATGGTTGTCACACGGTCACGCAAATGATTATTTTCATCAATTAGCAAACGCCAAACACGCTGAATCCACTTGTACGAACCATTAATGCCATCTTCACTCCATGGCTTCGACTCTTCCAACGGTCCCATGAACATTTCATACAAACGGAGCGTGTCTGCCCCGTATTTCTCGACAATTTCATCTGGGTTAATCACATTACCTTTTGACTTGGACATTTTTTCATGATTATCGCCCAAAATCATCCCTTGGTTGACCAACTTGTGGAAGGGTTCCTTAGTTGGTACAACACCAAGGTCGTACAAAACTTTATGCCAGAAACGGGCGTACAATAAGTGCAATACGGCGTGTTCGGCTCCACCGATGTACAGATCAACGGGCAACCAGTACTTCAATTTTTCAGGATCTGCCAATGCTTTATCATTGTGTGGATCAATGTAACGTAGGAAGTACCATGAGGAACCGGCCCACTGTGGCATCGTGTTCGTGTCACGCTTGCCGTGGCGACCGTTTTCGTCGGTCACATTAACCCAATCGTCAATGTTTGCCAACGGGCTTTCACCGGTCCCGGATGGCTCAAGTTGATCCGTATCCGGTAGCGTCAACGGTAACTGATCTTCTGGCACCAAAGTTGTTTCACCATCATCCCAGTGAATAACGGGAATAGGTTCACCCCAGTAACGTTGGCGACTGAAGATCCAGTCACGCAAACGATAGTTGACCTTTTTGGCACCGGCATCATGTTCAGTCAGCCAGTCAATCGCTGCACCAATAGCCGTTTTTTTATCCATGCCATCTAGGAATCCGGAATTAACGTGATCGCCGTCGCCAGTATAAGCGCCCTCTTCCAGATTGCCGCCTTCAATCACCCGCTTTAATGGCAAGTTAAACTTTGTCGCAAACTCATAGTCACGTGTGTCATGCGCAGGTACAGCCATGACCGCACCGGTCCCATATGAAGCCAAAACATAATCAGCAATCCAGATTGGCAATTTTTCACCGTTTACCGGGTTGATCCCGTAAGCACCAGTGAATACACCCGTTTTATCCTTATTCAAATCAGTCCGTTCCAGATCGGATTTAGATTCAATCTGCTTACGGTAAGCATCCACGGTAGCTTTTTGATCGGCAGTCGTTATCTGATCAACAAGGTCATGTTCCGGTGCCAAAACTAGGTACGAAATACCAAACATCGTGTCTGGACGCGTCGTAAAGACCTCAATTTTGGTGTCTGCCTGGCCATCGACTGCAAAGTTCACGCTGGCCCCTTCAGAACGGCCAATCCAGTTGCGTTGTTGTTCCTTAATACTTTCCGGCCAATCCAAATCGTCCAAGTCATCCAGCAAACGATCAGCATACGCGGTGATTTTTAGCACCCACTGACGCATTGGCACACGGTAAACGGGATAACCGCCACGTTCGGTCTTACCGTCAACCACTTCTTCGTTAGCAACGACGGTACCACCCATGAAATCAGGTGCCCAGTTGACCATGATCTTATCTTCATAAGCTAAACCACGTTTGTACAACTGTTCAAAAATCCACTGTGTCCATTTGTA
>DMZB01000202.1 GCA_003482405.1 Lactobacillus sp.
TTGATTTGACAATTTGGGGATTGAATTTCGTTATGACACTCAATGTTTAATCGACGGGCATGACCTTGATGAGGATAAGATTGATGCTGATATTAAGGCAAAGTTTAAGGGCGACAGCCTCATTGCCGTGGGTGACGAGAATCTAATCAAAATTCACTTTCACACCAACGAACCGTGGGACATTCTCAAATACTGTGCCTCACTCGGTGAGATTTTCGACATTGTGGTCGAAGACATGGACAGGCAATCACGCGGTTTAAAGGGATAAGTCTGCGAAACATCCTGACCTTGTTCTGACTGCTGATCGTTTTAAGACGCATCAAACAAAATTATAAAGATACAACTTCCAGACTTGGTTCCAGAATCGCCTGCTCACTGTGCAGTTCAAAACGATTCTGGGCCTTTTTGTACACAATTTGCATGTTTTCATCCATATAAAATTCTGTTTCGGTATTGAAGTAAAGCGGACCAATCGTCGTTTGCAAGTGATTTGAAAAAGATGCTGGCACCTGTTCAGGCGTGCAAACGAAGAGTCGGTATGCGAGACCATTTTCCAACAACACTTTTGATAACGGACCAATTCCGTCATCCAGATCAAGTAATAACACGGCGTTTGGTTCCATCATTGTTTGTAGTTTTGTCTTGGCTTCCGTCGTAAATGTTAATTGCATTTCTCTATTCCTCTCGTTTAAGCAATTTCAATGTCGTGTTTACCGTCGTTTCAATGCGCCGCTCTTGCCCGCCGTTTGCTAAATCAACCTGTAAGCCGTTGTGTACGACGAGCAACATCTCCGCTAGCTGTGAAACCGACTGCTGGGTATTTAGTTGTGGTGTTAGTTGCGACAGCACCTGCTTAAATGCCTCAATTAGATGATTAAACAACGAATTGTACACGGCTTCCTCATCGCTAGTAGCCTGATGTTGTTCGCCAATCGCGTTCACGACCATACAGCCCTTTGGATAAGTGACAACGGACCAATTCAAAGTCAGTAAACTACTCAGTTGTTGCCAAGGATCACTCGGAACGCTGATAATTCGCTCAATCTCGTTACCAGCCATGTTGACGTAATGCGCCAGTGCCTTAAGATACAAATTCTCTTTATTACCAAACGTGTTGTACAGACTCTGCGCCTGAACGCCAGTGTCGGAAGCAATATCTCGAATTGATGTTTGTTCAAAACTAGTCGACCAAAACGTGATCATTGCTTGTTCAAGTAATTGTTCTTCATCGAATTGTCGTTGTCGTGGCATGAGCTTATCCTTTCTTTAACAAACGTTCAAATATAATATAACACGTTTTTGAACACTTGTTAAATAACCTTTTCAAGAAAAATTATTGCTACTTTTTTGGTGCTTTTTAAGTATTTATGCAGTGCTTATTAGGTGCTATTCCTCTTTTTAAGTATTACAATACAGTACATACAGATTTGATATCAAGGGACTGGAGTTGATATGAATGATGACAGAAGAAAATTCAAAAAAGAAAATTCAAATTAATCTCGATCGCGAGCTAGCGGATCAAGCTCAAGCAATTTTTGATCAAATTGGCATTAATCAGACTAGTGCTTTGACAGCTTTCTACAAAAAAGTCGTTGCAGAAGGGGGTCTTCCTTTCGAACTAAAAATATCCAAAAAGCAGTACGCTAAAGAACAATTACGTGAGGCTATAGATGGCCTTCCCGTGGAGGACTTGACTGACCCTAAAAAACTACAGGAGTGGTTCGATGACGACACCCAGGACTATTGAAAGTAATGAAATCATCGCTATTTACGTTTCCTTTATAGAAAAAGGTCAAGGAAAACGCAGACCTATTTTGGTCATTCGAACTTACCGAGATTTCATCTACTTCTACTCATTGACCTCTCAATATACCAATAAGTCACCTGAGATAAAGGCCAACTATTATACAATGTTGAATTGGAAAGAAGTAGGGCTAAAGAAACAAACATATATTGATACGGGAACTATTCGAGAAACTCGTCTTAAAAACTTGAAAACCATTACTAAGATTGGGATGTTGTCGATGCATGATGAATTGGGTTTGGCATTATTCCTAAAAAAACGAAAACAGCAATAATTCCTTAATGTATCTTCGATTAAAAACACTGAATGTAATTAATAAAGCGGCAACTATGCGTAGATGTGAGTCTCTGCATAGTTGCCGCTTTTTAGCATGTCTTCAAATGACTACAATTCAGTTTGCACTAGGCCAGTGCCCGCAAATAATCCTTGCCCCAGTTGTTCATTGCCAGCACAACCGGTACCAACGTTCGTCCCAGCACAGTCAACCGATAACTGGTAGCCGTCGGAATGTAATGCGTATCAATTCGCTTAACGATAATTTGATCATGCATCAACTGTTGCAATTGCAACGACAGCATTCTCCGCGTACAACCTGGCAACGTCTTTAACAATTCACTGTAACGATATTCATGGTCCATCAACCGGCACAGAATAATTGACTTCCACTTGCCGTCGAGAACCTTCAGCGTTGCATCTAAAGGACAAAGTTCACCGTGACGCTCACTCATCTCCACTGCATCCATGACCTAACCTCCTCATATCAACCGGAATTTGCCGACATCTTCAAACGCAGTCTAACACTATCGGCAAAATACAAAAGAAAAATTCTTAATGGTGCTGTCAATTGCCCAGTATCATTAAATTCCCGTATTGCCTTCAATGCAGGCTCGACATATATTTCAGACAAACAACAAATGTGTGGAGGCCTCAAAATTAATGCTTAAAGATAAGGCAATTAATATTAGCGAAATTTTACTCGTCACATCACTTTTTCTCGTGGTTTTTGTAATTGGCGCGGATTCATTCATCATCTCGCCGCTCCTACCCGCGATCAGTCAAGCATTCCAAACGACATTACCAAACACCGCCCTTGCCGTCACCATTTATGCCCTCTGTTACGCAGTCGGTGCGCCATTTTTAGGTCCTCTAGGCGACCGTTTCAGTCAGCGACTGCTGCTCAAAGTTGGCTTAAGTCTATTTCTTGCTGGTAGTTTACTTTGTGCATTAGCTTCCGCTATCACACAGTTTTATCTGTTTCGCGGTCTGGCCGGCATTGGCGCCGCACTCACACTACCAAACGTTTGGGCAACCATCGGCAATCGTTTCACCGGCAAAGCACGAAATAACGTCATGGGCATTACGATGTCGGCCCTGTCCTTATCAATTGCAATTGGTGTACCACTAGGCAGTTGGCTGGCACAGTTGACCGACTGGCACATGATGTTTTGGGCATCAGCAGTTCTGACAGTTTTCCCTATGTTTCCACTATTTTTTACACCTGTTGGGTCGATTACACTAAATAAGAAACCAGTTAACTATTTTACTCATTTTAGACGCCTTTTCACCACTCGCCATGCCGCACTGGCCCTGCTCATCAACCTGTCCTGGATGTTTGGCTTTTACCTCATGTATACCTTTCTGGGTGCCCACCTGAGCCAAACATTCCATCTTTCTGCTGGGCAAAGTGGTACGATCTTTATGATTTACGGTCTCGGTAACTTTATCAGCAGCTTCTTTGCTGGCCTGGTCACCTCTGCAATCGGGGCACACAGAAGCATCATCCTAAACGGCGTGTTTTCAGTCATTCTGATTTTAGGAATCGGACAATTCTCGAATTCGCTTAACTGGTTAATGATATTGCTACTTTTATTGTCGATCTGCCAAGGACTTGGCGTTACGGCCCTGACCACGCTCATTGTCGGCA
This sequence comes from Lactobacillus sp., assembly GCA_003482405.1. GTDB lineage: Bacteria > Bacillota > Bacilli > Lactobacillales > Lactobacillaceae > Furfurilactobacillus. The sequence continues at coordinate 3,729 of DMZB01000202.1, forward strand.
TCGCGCCACAGAATCGTTCCACCATGATGGCCTTTAACAGCGCCAGTCTGTACCTCGCGCTCACGCTGGCCTCCTCACTTGGCGGCCAAATTTACACACTTTACTCGTTTAATGGACTCAATGTGGTAGCTGCCATCGGCTTGGCAGTCGCTGTCTTACTGACGATTCGAATCTCTACCCGTTAATCGTCATTGACTAAAACTCTCGCATCGCAAAAACACGTTTGGCAACACTGACGGCATTTAGCACCTTCGGGAAGCCGACGTAAGGTAAACACTGAATGAAAGTTTCAATCACCTCATTTTCAGTCAGTCCGACATTGAGGCAGCCATTAATATGAACTTCTAATTGTGCAGCCGTGTCACCTTGCGTTAACAAGCTGGTAACCGTAATCATCTCGCGTTGTTGCAAACTGAGCCCGGCTCGTGAATAGATATCGCCAAACGCAAATTCCTCAATATAGGTCGCAATATCTGGTGCAACATCGGCTAGACTATCCATGACCTGATCTGCCGCCTTCGCGTCTACCTCTTGCAGTTTTTCCCGACCTCTACGCAACCGTTCATTCTCTTTCATTGTTTGAACACTCCTTCATTTAAGATTGGGATAAGCCTACTATCTGGAGTTAACTCCATGTCAACGAAAGTTTTATGATTTTATATAGATAGGTGCTGGCCGACTTAAAAACTGGCAGTTTGTGAGGAAGAAATTATGTACAGCATTGGGGAATTTTCTAAACTGGTAGCCCTGCCAATTGACACGCTGCGTTATTATGAAAAACTTGATTTGATCACGCCAACGCGCTCCCATACGAATAAACGTGAATATACCGACGCGGATGCGAATTGGATTGCCTTTATCAAACGGCTAAAAAGCACTGGCATGCCGATGAAACAAATCCAATCTTATTCCGCATTACGTGATCTCGGCGACGCCACAATTGATGAACGCTTAGATTTATTGGCCCAACAACGCTTGCGTTTGAAAGGCCAGCAACAAATCATTCAGCAGCATCTCGATTTTTTGGATCAGAAAATTGACACTTATCATCAGCGAAAAGAAGCACTGAACCAAAATAAGTAACTCTTAGGAGAGAAATAATCATGCTTATCATCATGCGCCGTTTAATTGGTATTTACGCACTCATTTATCTAATTTTACCTTGGTTCAATGTTCATAAGGGCGGTTGGGCCGGCGCCATCACGTCCGTTATTGGATCACTATTTTTATTGATGGCTGTTGGTGACAATCCAACAAATGCCACGATTCCGTTCTTAATTATCGGTATGTTACTCATTTCTGGTGGTGCACTGATAGCCGGTCGACGAATGTTTGGCGCGCAAATTCACTGGTCACACCATCTTGTGCGGTTGGTGATTGAGATTGTCTTAGTGGGATTGTTTCTGGTTGCGAGTTGACTTAAGGGGACTTGAAACGAGGAGCTTTAATTATTATTTGATAAAAACATCATTTCTCTGATTGCCTGCTATAAAGGCATTTATAGCAGTTTGCTTTCTCATAAAAACGGCATGAAATCCTCATCAAAATCGAGGGTTTCGTGCCGTTTGTTTTGCTATACTTCTACTTACCGAAAAGTGAAGACGGTTTTGAGAGTGCTCACGAAGCACGGTAGAAAGTGAGCAATAACATGAAATAGCTGTTGTGAAGGTGAACTTTGCCTTTACAACAGCTATTTCGGGTTATGCACAGCTTTCTGTGCGTCAGTGACACGTTTGGTGACTTTGGCGTCTGAAAGAAGATGGTGCTAATGGGGTAAAGAAACTTTGCCGTATTGCCGCAGAATCTGATGGAAAGGAGTTACCTCGTGTCCGTAAAGGATGCACTGCAGCTAATGTTGGGGTTTGCCACGTTCGTTTTGGCCCTCCTGGCATTAGTCGTTGAGTTAATAGTGGCCTTCATGGCCTACTGTTAACATAAAAAACGAGCAGTCGTCTCATCTTTGGCTGATGACGATTGCTCAATAATTGTCTGCACCACCGCTCTTGCGGATCGGTAGGGGCCGCCACTACAATGGCGGCCTCTTTACGTTGTTACTATAACACCTACATTGAAAAAAAACTACGCTAAAGCCTGATATTAAAGTATTTATATTGACCAAAATTCAATTAGATTTTATTTTTGTGTAAAAGACAATTGCATTCCCAAGGATTCATTCAAATACTTATATCGTTCTATTTAATTCAACGATCTCTCACCTCTGCCGATTTTAGAACCTCGTTTTTGTGAAATCTATTTTAGTTGGTTATCTTATTGAAACGTGTCCATCGCACCGCATCGACTGGCCCATAAATCAAATGAATCGCGTTAGTTAGCCGTTCCTGCTGTTTGAAACCGCAAGCCGCTGCCACGTGTAGACTCGCTTTGTTTTGAACCGCAATTTTTAAATCAATTTGCCTTAATCGCAAGATTTCAAATCCATATTGAACAAGACGGTCAACGGACGCACACATTATTCCGTTTCCTTGAGCGTCTTCACTGAGCCAATACCCAATTTCAGCAGTTTGCTTCCTCAAATCCAACTCAACAAAACTAATTCGCCCCACGAGCTGATGGCGCCAGTAAATGCTGAATTGCGTCGGTTGATTTTGATCAGCCTTGACTGCCGCTCGTATTGTACGCTCCTGATCTGCCAACGTTTCAACCTTGAGTGCCCATGGCAACCACTTGGCTAATTGCGCCTGATTTGCTTGAATCAACCCAAAATAGTCCGCTGCCTCTGATTGTTGGAGTGTTTGCAATTTTAACTCATCATTTACTATCAGCTGCATTGATTGCTCATTCCTTTTGCCTGATATCTTAGTTCATTTAGCGTACCACTTTAAAGCTATCAGGACTAAATATCGGTCAAAGTATTATTTTCCTAATTACCTTCTATAAAGGCATTTATAGCGGTTCTCTGTCTAATTGAAACGGCATGAAATCCTCATCAAAATCAAGGGTTTCATGCCGTTTGCTTTGCTATACTTCTACTTACCGAGAAGTGAAGACGGTTTTGAGAGTGCTCACGAAGCACGGTAGAAAGTGAGCAATAACATGAAATAGCTGTTGTGAAGGTGAACTTTGCCTTTACAACAGCTATTTCGGGTTATGCACAGCTTTCTGTGCGTCAGTGACACGTTTGGTGACTTTGGCGTCCTTGACGTCTGAAAGAAGATGGTGCTAATG
>DMZB01000145.1 GCA_003482405.1 Lactobacillus sp.
GCCAATGTAGCCGGCACCAATGACAATGGCACTCTTGATTTTACCAGCTAGATTCTTTAACTCATTAGCATTAGTCCAGTTCTTACACAGATAAACATTTTTGTTATCGATTCCGTCAATTGGTGGAATCACAGGCCATGACCCGGTCGCAACAACCAGTTTGTCATAAGCAACGGTACTGATCTCACCTGATTCCAGGTCTTTAACTGTCACCGTTTGACCATCAGTATCAATGTCGGTTACGTCGTGCTTCATCTCCATGTCTGCACCTAGTTTAGCGAGTGCTTCTGGGCTTGAATAAAACATCTTGTCTGGATCAGAAACATGTCCGCCGACCCATAATGCAATCCCACAGGATAGGAAGGACAAATTATCGTTTCGTTCATAAACGGTCACATCGTAATCCGGATGTTCAGTCAAAATTTGTTGTGCGGCAAACGTACCTGCATGAGTGGCACCGACAATGATTACTTTCATGGTGAAGGCCTCCGAGAATTTTGTGTTTGTGTGTTAAATTAACTTGTGTACAATTTAATTTAATCATACTTCACGTAAATGTCAACGCTTACACACGCGTGACAGGGTCCTTCACAAGGCGTAGAGAGTTATCTATTTGTGTTTACATCAGGCTTGTGAAATTAATTCGCATTATTATTAATAACCCCCCTTTCGGTAAAATCGAATCGGTTGCTGAAAGTTTTTTCTGCACGTATACTGACTTTAAAATATTGAGTTACCATTATCTATCGCCTTATGAAGGACGTGATCATATGCGGACATTACTGCAAAAACAGTCTAGTTTTATTGCGTTGATTATCGTCTATGGCCTGCTGGGTATTTTTCTGCTAACTCAAGCGACCATACACACGCTTGGCTTGTTAATAGTCGTTTTAATCGTTGGCGCACTTTTTACTAGTGTGTTCAGTGTTTGGTTAAGCACCCATCAGCAAACAACCTCACCAACACATGAAATTCCCACTACAATGACCCTCGGATTCGATCTGTTGCTATCCATTTTCGCTATCAGGCCAGGATTCCTCAACTTCACTTTGGCAACAGGTCTTGGACTATTGTTCTTCATACTCGGACTGGCGATGATTTTCATTCCCCAAAATGGCATTTTAGGTGTGCGGGTTCCCAGAACTTATCACTCTCCAGAGATTTGGGCAAAAACGAACTATCTCGGTGGTTGGGTGTTTGCGCTTAGTGGATTGGTGATACTCATCCTTGGCAATCTTTGGCCAGCCGAGACCATAACTGTAATGCTGGTTAGCGTGGTTGTGGCGGCAGTTATCTCAATTAGCTATGCTTATTTGTTGCCACGGCCAAAAACGCGTTAGAATGTAAAAATGACCTCCAAAATTGGAGGCCATTTTTAGCTGCGACAGTGGTTCATATGTGTTATCAGAATTGCTGTAAGGTCATTCGAATAGTTTACGTTCGAGCTCATTGCTCTTATCTATGAACTTAGAAAAGTCATAACCTGCTACATCCTTATTGTTTTGATAAATGTCTATTTCAACACCTAACAAAAATGCCCAAAAATCACTAGCGTAAACATGAGTCCCATAGTGATCTGACCAAACCACTTCTGGTTCTTCGCTATTTTTAGCCCACCGAAAACCCGTTGCCTCTTCGTCACGAATGTCAAAATACGTAATATCAGGATCACTCAGAATAAAGGCATTGCTGTGAAGTTCATTGTTTCGAGTGTCAATATCAGCCTGTAAATGTTCACTTTTACCTAAAAAATCCCACCCTCCAGAGGAAGATATACCGAACCTGCTAAGAAATTTTTTGTAAGACCTTGGTAGAGTAACCTTTATTTTCTCAATCTGTTTTTCTGTTTGAGGTAAATACGTGACAACAAATGAACCACCCACTATGTCAGCTAGCCGTTGGAAGTACTTAACAGCTACGCTCTGTTTTACTTCAATACTTAACTCGTTTAACGACATTTTTAACTCGATCCCTCCAATAATTATTGCGAAATTTATTATATTGGTTCTTCAAAACCTGATCATTACGGAAATTTTCTCCGTCATCAATGATTCCGTGTAGTTTACTATAAAACTTTTGATGGGTCGAGGCGGGTAGTTCAATCATAACCACCCGTCAAACGGGTGGTTTGCTCACGGGCTATAAGCCCTATGTACCGGCCAGCGTCTCAAGGCGCTGGCTTTTTTGTCAAAAAGCCAAACTGCATTTGTCACTTTTGCTGCCGCTTTAAGCGGCCTTTGTATTACCTACCTGAACCCTTAAAAGGGTCTTCATATTCCTTCACGCTTAATTTATCGATGGCACGATCATGTTTTTCTTGGTCTCTGATATATCGTTTGATCGTGGTTTCGTTTAAGCCCACCGTACTGACATAATATCCTTCTGACCAAAAGTGGCGATTGCCGAATTTATACTTTAAATTGGCATGTTGATCGAACATCATTAAGGCACTTTTCTCTTTTAAATACCCCATAAAGTTTGAGACACTTAACTTTGGTGGAATGCTCACTAACAGATGAACGTGGTCCGGCACCATATGCCCCTCAATAATGCTG
>DMZB01000055.1 GCA_003482405.1 Lactobacillus sp.
GATGTGGGCGTCCTTTCATGAGTTAAATTTCATAAGTAAAATTGCATAGGTAAAATTCAAATGGCAGGGTGATGCCATTTGTCGTTCAGGCAACAAACTCAATAATACGCTGATTCTACTGTGATGTAATCACTGCGCTTGGGTTGGAAATGTTGGTAGGCCCATCACTGCAGCTAATGCAGCAAAGACGGTGTCAGCAGTTTCATGAATGCAGAGCGTTGCCCGCTGTTCAAACGGTGAATGTGCAGGGTTGATGTCCACAATTTCAGAACGATCCGAAATGTGGTCATAATAACCGTTTGAGCCAATTACAATCACTAAATCAGCCTGATTGGTCCAAGTATCGGCACGTTCACGTTCCGCTGGCACAGTAGCGATGTGACGATAAATTGGGTCTGGCGAAATCAAACCACCACAGTTTGGGCAATGTGGTACGGGTTGTTTGAGCAGCTCGATGGGATAAATGCGGCCACAATTTAGGCAATGGTTGATGTTCAGACTACTCCAAATATTCGCAGTATGAGTTGTGCCTGCTAGTTCATGAAGGTAATCGACATTTGTCGTAATAACATCATCCAAGTGACCAGCGTGTTCGAGTTGTGCCAGGACATAATGTGCTAATGTGGGGCCACTGCCGAAAATGTGATCAATAAAAATCTGATGAAATTGTCGATAAAATGTTTCTGGCTCCCGCTCGAGCCAGGCCTCCGAGGACATCGGACCAGAAGTCGTAGCGGCCATCTGTTCAAGATCAGGGATGCCACTGGTTACGGAGATGCCGGCCCCAGTGAGCGCGACGACATGGCGGTGACCAACAATCATTTGTGCCAATTCATTAACTTGTGTGTTCAGTAATTTAGTTTTAGACGTTGTTTTCATAATTCTCAAATATTCCTTATTGTCTTTAGATGATATTAGACTTGTGCGAAACGTTGACAGAACTCGTCATTGCAACGGTGTAAGTGTTGGATTAGCGCGTTTCGCCTCACAAGATGGAGAAGAGTATAGCACCGTTTTGCTAATTATGGACAAAAAAAGTCGAATTTGTTTTTTCTGTTTCGGCCAGACACTAGCCACAGTGTTATTCTAAATGGCAGTCTATAATGACTATATCTAAAAACAATTGAATTGAAAAAAGATTTGAGGAAATAAATATGAAACTTTTTAAGTGGGTGTTCGCTGTGCTAGGTGTAATCCTACTGGGATTTGTGGCCGTTGATGCGGTCTACAACATTCGCTATCAGCACCGTTTGGGTCAATTGGAATCCCAAATTCATCAGGAGCACGTCGCCACAGTTTTCGTTGGTGGCTATGGCTCCTCGTCACGTGCCTTTGAACAGATGACGACGCATTGGCAACGTGCTGGGATCGGCGGCCATCGGGAACTGGTCGAGGTAGATCATCAAGGCACGCTTCACTTCTTGGGTGAGCAAACGCCGTCGACAAATCAGCTGATTGAAGTCGCGTTTAAAGACAATCGTGATCCCATCATTCAAATGAAGTTAATGCAAAAAATTATGCACACGCTGCGTGTTCGCCAGCACATTACTGATGTCAATTTTGTCACGCATTCAATGGGTGGTGCCGATGCCTACAGTTATTTGGTGTCGACACATCGAAACGCACAGCCGCGCGTCCGTAAGTGGGTTGCGATTGCCAGTCCGTTTGGTCAAATCCACACGAAACGGCCAATTGGCAAACAATATAATCAGATGTTGCAACGTGCTGACCGGTTGCCACACGACTTGAAAATATTAACCATTGCCGGCGATATTTGGCATATGGGTGGTGACACGGAGGTTTCGGTGAAGGGTGTCAAGGCGCTTAAACCAATTGTGCAGTCCCATATTGCCAGCTATCAAAACGTGGTGTTAAACGGTGACCTGTTATCTGTGCAACATTCTGCGCTGCGTTCCAATCCAGAAGTAATTTGGCGAACGGCAAAATTTCTTTATCGATAATGCTTGCCTTGAAGTGAACTCCATAGTTTAGACTACAGTCATTGATGATATTAAAAATCTAATTCCATGTTCTCGACCGAAAGGAAGCTCCTTCATGACAACAGTAAATCCAAAGTCCGTAAACAATCCAAACGCTCGTAATCAACAGGCGCCGGTGGCAAGCCCCTTTAATTATCGCAGTACGGCAAACCAAGTGATTCGTGGCATTAGCCTGGCTGGCCAAACAGCCATTGTGACCGGTGGGTACAGTGGCATAGGGTTGGTCACGGCAAAAGCCTTGGCGCAGGCGGGAGCTCACGTGATTGTACCTGCTCGTAACATCAGTAAGGCTCAAGCCGCCCTGAGGGATCAGTCCAACATCGAAATTAATCAGTTAGACTTAATGTCACCGCAGTCGATTGATGCATTTGCACACGAATTTCTGCAGAATCATCACCAACTTGATATTCTGGTCTGCAGTGCGGGAATTATGTTTGGTCCACTGCGGCGCGATCAAGCTGGCAACGAATCCCAATTCAGTACCAACTACCTGGGGCATTTTCGGTTGATCAAACGATTGTACCCGGCATTAGCTGGGACAAATGCTGAATCGAAAACTGAATCAAAAATTCCACATAGCACTGATGCAACAAAGGGCCACACCGCGCGGGTCGTGATGGTTTCTTCACGGGCACAAATGTGGAATGGCGTTGACTTTGATGATGTGAACTTTACTCACCGTGCTTACGACGAACGCGTTGCTTACGCACAGTCCAAAGTGGCAGACGTTTTGTTAGCAGTCGGATTGGACAAGCGAGCCGCCAAAGACGGGGTGCAAGCATTTGCGGTGCACCCGGGGATGATTCCACTGACAAGTCTGGGTCGGAACACGTTTAAGGATACTGCTCGGCAACGGCGCATCAATGGCATTGCAAACCGACTGCAGTTGATTCGTTTACTGGATGGTTGGCGTGGTTTACGGGCCACACTGCGCGGACATCGTGGAGATTTCGATTATTTCAAAACCAATGAACAGGGTGCGGCCACGTCTGTTTGGGCAGCGACTAGTCCATTGTTGGAAAACAAGGGTGGCCTTTACCTTGAGGACTGCAATATCAGTCGACCTATTTCTGCCACAGAAACGACACGCTGGGGTGTTCGCCCGTGGTCCATTGATGAAGCCAACGCTGACAAACTGTGGCACATGGGTGAACAGCTGACCGGACTGCCTTTTGAGCCGTAATAATGTGCGGAGCTATGGTACTCGGAGTTACTTTTCTACACAAAAATCCGTTGATCTTGGTGATCACAAATGTGTGATCAACCAACCATCAACGGATTTTTACTGCTGTAATTACATTTCAAATAAAACAACCCACATCATTCGAATCGCCTGACAAATCATGGTCAGCATTCCTAATGCAGCAAGACCGCCAACGATATACCAAAACGTATAAGATAACTTAATTTTATTCATCGCGTTCCCCTCGGTTTCACCTAGAATTTTAGACGAATCGCGTCAGATGTGCAATTAGTAAATTTATTACATTGCATAAAGTCAAATCAACCAGCATTAACTAGAGGTTTTTAGCGTGATATTAAGAAATCAATTAAGGCCGAACGCAACTCAACATCAACCTCAGTTAACCAGTGAGCAATTAGTCGTTTACGCGTAGTGGTGTATATTCAGGCGCCCACTTATTGGCCAGCACAGCCGCCTTTACATCGTCGATTGCCGTTTTATTCAAACCTTGGTCGATGGCGCTTTGTGCGACGGCCTCAGCGACAGTCTCTGAAAAGACATTTAGTTTGTCAACGGGTGGCAAAACGGCAGCGCCTGCCTTGTTGACGTCCACAATACCACCTAGCGAGTGGGCAGCTTTACTAATCATCGCGTCATTGAGGACGCTGGCTGTTGCAGCGATGGTGCCTAGACCCAGGCCTGGGTAAACCAACGCATTGTTAGCTTGGCCAATGTGGTAGGTCACGCCGTTATAGTCAACGTCGTGCGCGGGGATGCCTGTTGCAATCAGGCCCTTGCCATCCGTCCACTTGATCAGATCATCAGCGCTAGCTTCAGCGAGCTTAGTTGGATTGGACAGCGGGAAAATAATTGGCCGTGCCGTGTGCGCAGCCATGCTGCGGACGATATCTTCGGTAAACGTACCTGGTTGCGTGGACGTGCCGACCAAAATCGTCGGGTGAATCGCATCGACAACAGCGGCTAAACTGGTCAACTCATTGGCGTTTGTAAACTCACTACGCTGGCGGGCAAATGGCCGTTGTTCCGGCGTGAGGTCAGTCATATCATCAAACAGTAAACCTTGTTTGTCGACCATGTAAAAGTGTTTGCGGGCGTCGTCGTCGCTCAGGCCCTGTGCGACCATTTCATCGAAGATCCGTTTGGCAATACCGGCACCGGCTGAACCAGCCCCAAAGGTTAAGTAGGTCTGGTCAGTCAACTTTTGCTTGGAAATATTCAGTGCACCGAGAATACCGGCTAAAGTGATGATACCGGTGCCTTGAATGTCATCGTTGAAGGTAACGTACTGGCGCTGGTATTTTTGCAAAATCTTCGCAGCATTATTGCGCCCAAAGTCTTCAAAATGTAGGTACATATTTGGAAATAGCGTCTCTGCGGTGGTGACAAACTGATCAACAAATTCATAGTATTTATCGCCCTCGACGCGTTTGTGACGGTTGCCTAAGTATAGTGGATCATCAAGCAGTGCTTGGTTGTTTGTTCCCGTATCGAGGACGACAGGTAACACCTTACGTGGATCGATTCCCGCAGCAGCGGTGTACACCATCAGTTTGCCGACGGAGATATCGACACCCTGGACACCCCAGTCACCAATACCGAGAATTCCTTCACCATCAGTGACGACCACCAGTTGAATGTCACGGTCACCCGCAACGTTCTTCAAAGTGGTAGCCATGTCATCAGGGTCGTCGATGGATAAAAAGGCAGCGTACTGAGAACTCAGAAACAGTTCACTATAGTTTTCAATGGTTTCGGCAATCGTTGTATCGTACACAACGGGCATGAATTCAACGATGTGTTGACTAAATAACTTATAGAAGAGAATTCTATTTTCATTAAACAGCGTCATCAGGTAGAGCCGTTTATCCAGCGTCGTTGACTTTGCTTGATACTGCGCATAAACACGTGCTAGTTGATTGTCCATCGTTTGTACACGTGGTGGTAAGAGGCCAATGAGACCAAACTCGCGCCGTTCAGCCTCACTGAACGCAGTGCCTTTATTTAAAAATGGATCCTCTAAAATTTCCGTTGGTGTCATTTTCATCACTAATTCCTCCATATGACAGTGGAACACGTTATTTTTAATTATTTACCTCTTACTAGGATACTATTAAAAGCTTATATACTTACGCTACAACCCTTAAATAATCATAGTCAAACTAATTGTTTGGTATAAATTTTATCAATAGCGCAATAACACGTTGAGGATCGAAAAAACTGTGGCTTGGAGAGCAAACAGTTTCGATTAGACCTCCATGATCAGTCTGATTTTTGCCGTTAATATATTTATATTTAAAAATAACTAGTGTGATATTAGCCATTTATTGGCGGGAAAAAAGGAATATTCGGTCATGGGATCTTAATCAGGTTGCCACATTTTGAAGATTCTTTACTCAATAAAATAAGACAGAAGCTAAAACATATTGTGAATATGTTAGTTGACTGGCTCAAATTTATCATTGGGTGTCACGCAACGGGTTTGGAAATTTAACAAATTAGTAACTATACCAATTCATCATTAAGCCATATAAATATTGTGTTTCAGCGATAAACAATAGTTGTACAAGTAGTGGTTATGCGTGCTACACTCGCGGTGAATCGAAATAAGGGGATGACAGCAAATGAAATGTGATAGTGCTTAAGCTCACTAAACTAGTGTACCGGGTTTATAAATGACGGGGTAATAAGTTATAAAATTAATTAAATTAACAAAACGGCATTTATAAACTTTAGTGAGTGTGATTTTGACCAATATTATAAAACGATGACAATGAACTGTTAATCCTCAGGGGGGTTGTTGAATATGTCTAGTAAAAACAAAGAAATTGCGGACTCGATCACAAGTACAAAAGAACACTACAAAATGTATAAATCTGGCAAACAATGGTTGTTCGCGGGGATCACTGTATTTACGTTTGGCGGGATGCTGGCTGGTGGTGGCAAGACTGCTGAGGCGGCGACGGACGGGAATGCCGGCAGTAATTCAACCGACCCTCAAACAGATGCAACCAAACAAACTAATGCGCCGTTGGAATTTTCAACAACGGTTACACCATCAGTTTCCACTGCCAGTGCAACGCAGAAGTCGACAGTTAATGTAGCAGCCAGTCAGGCCCCAACAAGCCAAGCAGCTGCTAGTCAAGGATCAACAAGTCAAGTATCGGCCGGTAACAGCGTTAGCAGCAATACTAGCTTGAAACAGACGGCAACCAGTCAATCCTCAGCAAGCCAAGCGCCGTCACAAACCGCTACTGATCAAACTGTCGCCAATCAAAAAGCCGTTAGTCAGACTGCAAACAGTCAAGCAACAAACAGCCAGCCAGCGGCCAGTCAAAACAGCAATAGTCAGGCACCTTCCACTCAAAACACAGCAAGTCAATCAACAAGTGTGGCACAGAGCGTGACTTCTGAGACGGTACCAGCAAAATCCACAACGGCTGCTACTGCAAAAACTGATAAGATCGATCAAAATACATCAATTACAGCTGCACAAAAATCGGTGGCATCCACTGCACCGTCTAAACAAGTGACAAATTTACCGAACAATGCGACTAGCCAGCAGGTTGCCGATGCTAAATCAGCCGCTTTAGCTGCCTTTGCTGAGACTGGCACCCTGCAAGAAATCACCCGGATGGCCGCTGCCACCAACAGTGCTCAAACGGACACAACGAGTGCAACCCCATCTGCGGCTGCGACCTTAACACCAGCGCAACAATCCTGGTCTGACTACAGTAAAACACTAGCCGCCGCCAAAGCGGAGAAGGCCGGCAATTACACCAATGCCTCGTTTTCACTGCTTCAAACGGCGTTAACAAATGCCAGCGGAATGACCCAGTCAGCAGCTAAGACTGCTCTTGATTCTGCTCAGCAACAAATTCAAGCCGCCATGGATTCACTAGTTCCTAACTTAGGGGCTGGTGGTCAGGCTGAACTGCAAAACACAGTCAGCGCCGATCAAACAAAGTATGCCAACACGTCGGCGGCCCAGTATACGACAGCCGCTTGGAAGATCTATACGGATGCGTTGTCCGCGGCCAATCTTGGCCTCAGTGATGCCGCAACGACAGCCAATACCATTTCAGTACTTTACAAAAAGTTGACCGACGCCACAGCAGGTTTGGAACAAAACAAATCGTCCGTATTATTCGGTCAATTAGGGACGACCATTGCAAGCGCGGCAGACAAGTTAAGTGACGCCGGTGCATATACGGTTGCTTCGATCAAGACGGTTCAAACTGCTCAGACTGCTGCTCAACAATTGCGGGTGACGGCAGCTGCTCAAGACATTCAAACTGCAGATCAAAATTTGCAGACGGCGTTGGCCGGCTTAATTCCTTCTGGTTCGCTATCGTCGCTGCAGACAACGTTAAATACCACTAGTGTGACCTATAACGCGAACCAAACAGCAGATAACTCGAAAACAAACTATGCCTACGCTGCCTACACAAAGAGCAGTTGGGACAAGTTTGCGAGTGCCTATGTTTATGCGAAAGCAGTTATGAATAATGGCGCGGCCACACCGGATCAAATTAGTACGTCCAGTTATAATCTGCAACAGGCTTATCAAAACTTATTGACGACGGATGCCGCTAATAATCTGTTGAGTGATGCCATTGCCGGTGGTAATCAACTGTTAGAAGAAAATGCTGGCAGTGCATATGGGTCAGACAGTACTAAGGCACTGCAGGATACGATCAGTGACGCACAAAAATTATTATCAAGCGATGGGACACCATTAGCGACCAGCACGCCGGACCAATTGAATCAAGCAACACAGAAGATTCAAGCCGCAATTGACAGTTTGACGACGACAACGAATTCTGCTTGGAACACGCTCAATACGTATATCAACACTGCAGATACATTAGACGCCGGCGACTACACACCAGGAACCTTCAGCACTTTAACGAGTGCAATTAGCACTGCTAAGGCAGCACTTTACGACGATTCGACAGCGGCATCGTTACAATCTGACGCAAACAACCTGCGGGGCGCTTTGTGGGCAGCAACACCGGCCAACACAACAATTGCGACTGCCAAGACGGCCCTTTCCGCAGCGGTTAAATCAGCCGAAACGATTGCCGCCTCTGCAGCTCAGTATTCACAGGACACGTACCAGACGTTTGCTAATGCATTGTCGACTGCAGAAAATCTGTTAGATACAGCCAGCATGGATAATGTTGCCATGACCAAAGCGAGCGCCAACCTGATTTTCTATCAAAACAACCTGGTTAACATCGGTAATAACGATGGCGCTTCGTTTACCGGTTCATACAACACCATGAAGACACTTGGATTTGGTGGTGCACCGAGTGGGCTTGGTAGTTTTGATACCGTCACGATTGTCAACGGCTCGACGGTGACGTTTGGTGGGGCTTCATCCTTTACAGGAATCAGTGTTGCACCAAGCTATACCTCAACGTGGACGCTGCCAATCAGTCTGGCACCATTTTTCAAGACGACTAACTGGCAAAAATATGTAAACTTGGCTTACGTCTTGTGGTCTGGCAC
>DMZB01000282.1 GCA_003482405.1 Lactobacillus sp.
TTGGTGATCTGGTATGTGGTCCAACACTTGTTTCAGACCTGTGATGAGTTGACGGTGTTGAAGGTAGATGGCGTCGTCAGGGACAGGGGTTTAAAACCTGCTCGGCGGCAGAGACTTATTCTAGCACCATTGAAGTCGGTGACCTGAAGGTAGATCCTGACGCGTATATGGTTTCTAAACGTGGGTATGACATTGAACTGACGCACCGTGAATTTGAATTGTTGTATTACTTGGCACAACATATTGGTCAGGTTATGACACGTGAACATTTGTTACAAACAGTGTGGGGTTACGACTATTTCGGTGATGTCCGGACTGTTGATGTGACAATGCGTCGTTTGCGAGAAAAAGTTGAAGATACACCTAGTCATCCAGCGTGGTTAGTGACGCGTCGTGGTGTTGGTTACTATTTGCGCAACCCAGATGCAGACTAGTTAAAGAGATTTAGGAGCAGTTCAGACTGTGAACAAAAAGATTCGGTTCTTTCAATCAATTAATTTTAAAATTGCGCTCGTTTTTGCCCTGATGCTGTTGATTACACTCGAAATCGTCGGGGCTTTTTTCGTACGCCAATTGGAGACGCAAAATTTAAGTACGTTTAGGCAACAAATTCAGTTATCTGCATACATTGATAACTCGCTGTCTGATCAGTTGATGCGCAGTAATACCACTTCAGCCAACACGCGAATTAAAAGTATTTTGTCTGAAGTCAATAATGCAAACATCACGGAAATTCGGGTCATTGATAACAAAGGTACTGTTCGCGGTACCAGTAATGTCAATGATCAAACGATTGTTGGTCAAAAGACGACGGATAGTAACGTTAAAAACGCGATTTATAATAACCGTTCTTATCAGCGTGATATCTACGACGCACGTGATCATAATCGTTACTATGTTTCGATCGTGCCATTGCTAAGTTCATCAGGAAATAATGGCAATACGCTGGTCGGGGTTCTGTACATCCGTGCTTCGCTTGAAGGCGTGTACCAGAACATCAACAACATTACGTTGATTTACCTGTCTGCGGCGGCAATCGCAATCATCTTAGGTTTGATTATGTCGATCGTTATTTCCCGGGCAATAACGCGGCCAATTGATGAAATGAAACGTCAAACAGTTCAAATCGCGCAAGGAGACTATTCTGGTCAAGTGCGCGTGTATGGGACCGATGAACTGGGACAGTTGGCCAGTGCCGTTAATAATTTATCTGTTCGTGTTGAAGAAGCTCAGGAATCTACTGAAGCCGAACGTCGTCGGTTGGATTCTGTGTTAGCCCATATGAGCGATGGGGTCATTGCGACGGATCGCCGGGGGAATATCAATATCATTAACTCGGCGGCGCGAGATTTTCTAAACGTAGATGAGGAAGAATCAGAAGGTTCCTCCATTCTTGATGTCTTGCATATTCGTGACCAATACACGTTACGCGAACTGTTAGAAAGCCAGGATGAAGTAGCTTTAGATCTCTCTGAAGATGGTCGTGACTTAATCTTACATGCTACGTTTTCACTGATTCAACGGGAATCCGGCTTCATTTCTGGACTCGTTTGTGTGTTGCATGATGTAACGCAACAGCAAAAGGAAGACGAAGACCGTAAGCAATTCGTTTCCAACGTTTCCCACGAACTTCGGACGCCGTTGACCTCTGTACGTTCTTATATTGATGCACTGGTTGATGGTGCATGGGAAGATAAAAAGGTTGCGCCAGGATTCTTAAAGGTTGCTCAGGACGAAACAGAGCGGATGATTCGAATGGTCAATGATCTGTTGGCCTTGAGCCGAATGGATTCAGGGACCACAAAGTTACAGATGGAAACGGTTAATTTGAATGAACTGTTTAATTACATTTTGGATCGTTTTGACATGATGATTAAGACTGATGACAACCCAGAGAAACACTATCAGATTGAACGTGACTTCACGGATAAAGATCTATGGGTTGAAATTGACACGGATCGCTTTACGCAAGTGATCGATAACATTATGAACAATGCGATCAAGTATTCACCAGATGGTGGTGTGATTACCTGTCGTTTGCTGGAGACACATAATCAAGTCATTATGAGTATCTCTGACCAAGGACTGGGGATTCCACATAAAGACCTGACTCATATTTTTGATCGATTCTACCGGGTTGATAAGGCGCGTTCACGTGCGCAAGGCGGAACTGGTTTAGGTTTGGCGATTTCAAAGGAAGTCATCCAAATGCTAGGTGGTCGAATTTGGGTCGACAGTACCGAAGGCAAGGGATCAACGTTCTATATTTCACTGCCATTCGAGCAATTTGAGGAGGATGACTGGGATGTGGACTAGATTAAGAAATGGTTTATTGCCGGTCACACTCACCTTATTGATCGGTTTAAGTATTGTGTTATCGTTGCTGGTTTGGATAAATCCGGCACGCTACGATCGGACGCGTTCGGCCACGTCCACGCGATCCACGCATTCTACGGTTTCAACGCGCTCAATCGATGATATTTATCTGCCAACGCAAGTGATTGTCGTAAATGACCATGGTCAAACAGAGTCAATTTATAATCCAAAAATTAACTTAGTTACCACGGTTAAAAATGAAGTTAAAAAGTGGCGAATGAGTAATTTTCGCAAAGTTAGCCAGAAGGATAAGCAATCTTATCAGAAGTTGTTAAACCAAAAGAACACGGTTCAATTAAGCTATGCAGATAATATTGGCCGTTCCATTTTTAACAGCTCTTATGCGCAACGTTTGCTCATGTCACCAACGGCGCGATTCTCGCGGCTCTTATTTTCAACCAAAAATCCAGGTCAGATGTACCTTATGAATGACAATGACCTGACCATCTATAAAATTAGTGTTTCTAAGCAGCATTTGGGTCAAATCCGGCATGTGATTGCACAAGGGGACCGTCGTTATCCTGTCGAACAGATTAGCTCCAAAGATCACACCTTGACGTACTATACGAATGAAGTGCATATTCCGAAATACAGTTATTTAATTGGTGAACAGAGTGCAAACTTCTTCGTAACGTCTTTACTAAATTCAGGTGAGTCAACATCAGTAAGCGTTCAGCGGCACGACGGGCATACCATTTATTTCGATGGTGCCTATAAACGGATGACAGTTAACGACAAGTCGGGCGCTGTTATGTTTGAAGATTATAATGCCAAAAAGAATGTATCGCGAGACTTGGGTCAAAACTTGAAAACGTCGTTTGCCGGCTTAACTAGTACTGGTCTGTCGCTGGATTCGGTACGCTACTTCGATAACGAGCATAATGGCCGCGAAGTCACGTATCGTTCATTTGTTGAAGGTTTTCCAATTTTCAATCAAACGGACTTTGGCGCCGTGCAGGTCAAAAACAAGAAGTCAGGTACCGAAGAAATCGACTTTACGTTAACTAATTTGCAAGTACCTCTGCCAACGGACTCGACGAGTAATGTGACGTTACCGGCGACCGCCACAGTTATGGCCCAGTTGGAAGCAGCTGGTATTGCCAAGCACAAAGTGAAAGACATTGTGCTTGGATACCAGTGGGAAAATAATTATGATTCCAAACAGGTTGTTGATCTGCAGCCGACTTATTATGTTTACATGAATGGTAAGTGGCAGCTATACACAGACTTGTTGGATAATACACCGGCTCAGTAGGAAGGAGGCGTAACATGGACTTTCGTAGAATTCAGTGGATTTTTATTATCGTATTTGTGGCGATCAATACATTTTTATTTATTAATTGGCAACAAAGCGATTCCACAGTAACTGAATCCTCACAGCGAAGTGGGAACAACGCGACGACCATTATTCGTGAAATGAAAAACGATGGCATCACGTTTACGTCCCCGTCTACTAAGGAGTCTGAAGGCTACTACGTTTCGGCCAAATCTGGACTGCCGCGCCTGCGTGCTGGCGTTGAAAACCTGACCTATCAGGATCTGCGTTTTAATGCGACCGAAATGGTGAGTTATTTACACCAAACTTTGACGGTCAATCCGAAGAAACCACAGACGCAATTAAACCGATTTATTAAGAGTGGATCAAATGTTGTTGCCGGCACCGAGTACGTTTACAGCGCGGAATTGTCCGAAGTATCTGCGAATGAAGTCGTCTATGTTCAAAAAGTGCCATCAGGGACAATTATGGCGCCGTCTGGGCAGTTACGTTTTCGTATTGGTACCAAGAATCAGGTGTTGAGCTATACTCAAAGTTATGTCGTTCAAGCCGAACCGTTGCGTGAAAAGACAACAACGATCAGTCAGCAAAAAGCGTTAATTTGGTTGTACCAGTACAATGAACTGCCAAACAGTACAAAGGTGCTGTGGTCTAAATTGGCATATTCGCGACTGCTACGTGTTTCTGATAACAATGTTTATGTGCCGACGTGGTTTATTGCCTTGAAGTCGAAAAATACGGACAATATTGTTATTAAGCGTGTTAATGCCTTTACAGGAGCTGTCTTAAAGTCGACGGATTCGACTACTCAGGTGCCTAAAAATAGCACCTCTGATAGCAGTAGCACACCAACTGTTACTGAGGATAATACCGATGACACGACGACTGGAAATTAAAATCTGATTGCAGCACTAAAACTACCACTCATTTCATGTTACGATGGGTGGTAGTTTTTAATTGGACATAAATAATGGAGATGGCTCTGTGATTGATTTAAGTAATCCGCATTCTTTAAGCACAATATCCACGGATACTGATGAAATGAAAATTAGTGTGTTAGCGAGCGGCAGTACAGGTAATACGACTTACATTGAAACGCCGACCCACAAAGTATTAGTTGACGCAGGTCTCTCTGGGAAAAAGATCAATGAGTTGATGCATGAAATTGGTCGCGACTTAAACGACGTGGACAGTTTATTTGTCACGCACGAACATACGGATCATTCCAAGAGTGTCGGCGTGCTAGCCCGTAAATATGGAATCAATGTGTACGCAAATGAGAAAACATGGGCTGCCATGGCCGGTAAGATCGGTAAGATTCCGTTAGCGCAGAAATTTGACCTAGAAGCTGGTGAAATTCAGTCAATGGGTGACCTGGATGTGCAAAGCTTCCCTGTTTCACATGATGCCGTGGACCCGCAGTTTTATGAATTGCATTCAAACGGTAAATCGTTTGTTATCTTAACAGATACGGGTTATGTTTCTGAACGGATGGCTGGCGTGATTAAGAACGCTGATGCCTATTTATTCGAATGTAACCACGACATGGAAATGTTGCGCATGGGTGGCTATCCATGGCCATTAAAGCAACGAATTTTGAGTGATACGGGTCACTTGTCGAATGAAGATGGCGCTAACGCGTTGATGCAAGTACTGGGTAATCGGACCAAACGAATTTTTCTTGGTCACTTGAGTCAGGAAAACAACATGAAGACGTTGGCACACTTAACAGTGGCTTCGATGATGGAAGAACATGATTTTGGTGTGGAACATGACTTCCGTATTTTAGATACCGATCCAGATTCAGCAACGAATTTGATGACATTATAGGAATGTGTTTCACGTGTAACAATTCAAGACCGTCGATAATAAGACGGTTAACAAGCAGTTAACAAGCAGTTAACAACAAAGCAGCTATCAATCACATGGTGTATTGCCAAAGATTGATAGCTGCTTTTGAAATTAATTGCTGAATTGCGTTTGGAGACTAGTCAAAATGTCGCCAACTCTTATCTAAGATAGCACGGGCCACAAATAATCCCAGAGGTAGAAACATAATGATCAAAATTGCTTTGGTCAGCCATAGCGAACCGACAGCGATTTGATTACTACCAATGTTGAAAACGGCTCGATAGATGTATAGTCCGGGCACCATAATGACAATCGATGGGACTGTCAAAGAAATTCGTGGATACCCATTGAAACGATTGACCAGCGATGCAATTAGTCCGGCAACTAACGCACCAATAAAGGCTGCAGATGCCGGTGGAATGTTTGTCAGCTGGACCAGTTCCAAACGAAGGGTGTTTGCAACCGCCCCGATTAGTCCGGCAGTAATGGCCATTTTTTGCGAGCTGTTAAACATAATTGAGAATCCGTACACTCCGAAAAAACTAGCAGGCAAACGCAATAACATCAGCACCAATGGGGACAAACCTAATGGCAAAAAGTTTGCTGGTTTGAAACCAAAGATAGTGGCAACGAGCCAACCGACTAGTGTGGCCACCAATGTAATCATTGTTGCGTAAGCCAGTCGTTCTAGCCCCGACCGCATATCAAGTTTGGAGATATCCAACATACTGGTGATAAATGGAAATCCGGGGATCACAAACAGTAGGGCACCGATGTAGCCGGCTTCGTGTTGAGCGAGAACATGAAAATACATTTCAAAAATTCGGAATGTAAACATGTAAGTCAGACAGGCAACCGCCACGCTGACGGCAATTCCTGCAATCACTGTGATTGAATGCTTGCCCATCAGCGCGCGAACAAAGTTGCCTAAACCGGCACCAATGAAGGTACAGACCATTTCGGGAATACCACCACCTAGTAGAAAGATGAATGATGCACAGGCAATTGCAGCGGCCAGCCCTGAAACAACCGGTGAATACTGCTTTGGACGTTGTTGAACCTTATCAATAAATTGATGAATCTTTTTAACAGGCAAGAACGAAAAATCGTTATTAAAGTTCTTAACCATTTCCTCTAGAATGTTAAGCTTGTCGGTATTTACGCCTGTGCTCGGTAATGACAAAACCTGTGTATAACTGTGCTCGTCGCTGAAACACGTATACGAAATTGAAATCAAACTGATGTCAGCTGAACACGTTAGTTTTAAGGATCTGGCAACCGTGTTCATGGCCTCTCTAACACGCCAAGCTCCAGTACCACAGGACAACATTGTGATACCGATACGACCAACGATGGAAGCTCGTTCCTGCAAACTAGCGTCGCGTGCCTCGACATCGTTATCCTCAATCAAATCCTTCCACGGAATTTTCATATGATGCCGTTTTGACAACGGTATCTCCGGTGTGGAACTCGAATGATTATCTTTATCCATACTTTCCCCATCTCGACTGCAATAAATCAGTATAAATTCAATTATGCCAGTATTGTGTTAATCTGCAAGCTTCAACAAAACTCATATGAAGTGAGCATGTGTGATTCGTTGGGAGGCTAAACATTGTCTAACCGTTGCGCTCGCCAGAGACGCCGTTTCATGAGGACCGACCTCAGCCTTCTAAAAACCGAAGTCTTTGATCTCGATTCTGAGCCCAAAATCGGTCTCAGAACTCGTCCCACAATACTAAATGGCCAACCCCATGCCATTAAGTATTGTCGACACGAAACTTTGTCTCTACCTAGCTCCACTAGTATATAAAACAACTATTCAATTTTTAGTTGAATAGTTGTCGCAAACTAATGTAGTTATTTCGTGAAGTAAATAATGTGCATACCATCTTTGAGTTTGGTTCGACGATTCGGTATTTGCTTAAAGCCACATTTTCGGTAAAGATGCATTAATTTTGGCTCTTCTTCAATTGTATCAACCTGCCAACTGGTTGTTGTCGGGAACATTTGCAGGATCTTTGAAAGCATTAATTGAGCGTACCCGTTTCCTTGAAAATTTGGCAGAATAAGTAGGGGCGAAATTTTAATTGTCTGAGGTTTTGTTATTAGCCGAATCATGCCGATGGTCTGATTATTTACCTTGAAGATATAGTAAGAACTGTTCGGTTGTTTAAATTTGTACTCTAAAGCCTCAAGCGTCTCTAAATAAGGACTTGTGTCCGCGTCCTGATATTTTTCATAAAGTGGTTTAAAAGCAAGGCGATACATTTGTTGAATAATATAAAGGCGATCAGAGGTTACAGCCTCAAATTTTACTTCAGTCATAATCTGAATCCTTCTGTGTAGACTAACTGATTTAAACCGCAATTTGGTCCTAGTTCGGCAGCACAATCTGCCGGAACTCAGCCACACTGTGACAGGTGTAGTCGGGCTTTAATGCGGCGACTTTTTCCGGTTCGATAACACTGCCCCAAAGTGCAGCGGCAATTTTAACGTTTGCTGCATGGCTAGATGTGATATCGCTTGGTGCATCGCCGATGTAGAGTGCTTCATCCGGGGTGGTGTTGGTTTCCTTTAAAGCTTTGACGATGTTTTCCGGTTTGTTGGGACCCTTTGGTGAACCCGTGAGAATCAATTTAAAATCAGTCGTTAAGCCGTATTGTTCGAGTGAAATTTCTGCACTCGTGAGCGCTTTGCCAGTAACCAAAACGTTGTGGAAACCAGCTTTTGCTGAATCGTCTAGCAGTTCGCGAATGCCGTCAAAAGGTTTAGGAGCCATGTACTGTAGCTCTTTGTAGGCAGTCCAGTATGCATGAATGCCGTCGTCGAAATGATCAGGAATCAGGGCATGAATGGTACCTTCTTCGCTAGGTCCAAATGTCGAAACGATTTCTCCATCGGTGATTTCACGATTGAGAAATGGCGTTACTGCCTTTCGGAATGCAGCAATGCAAATCGGCAGTGTATCGCCAATGGTCCCGTCGAAGTCATATATTAAAGTTTTGTACATGTTGGCCTCCTGTGTTGGATGTTTGAGAAATCCCATAGTTCAATTATACGTTACATGAACTGGATATTCGAATTGGGATGGACGGCCAAACGTGGCAGTCAGAAGATTAGGTCTCAGTTACCCAAAAGTACCTACTTCACAGTTAGTGGCTCAGCAGGTAAACTTGCTCTCAGTTAGCGTGGTTGTTTGGAGGAGGACTGAATCATGACAAAAATCTATAATATTGGCGTTGAAGCAACACTGGAAGTCATTGGTGGAAAGTGGAAGCCAATTATTTTGTGTCACCTGGGTAAAGGCCAGCAACGAAGCAGTGAATTACGTCGCGAAATTCCTGAAATTACCCAGAAGGTCCTCACTCAACAGTTACGCGAGTTGGAACACGATGAAATCATCGTGCGTCATGTGCACGGAGCGAAAGCACCATTTTGTGTGACGTATGATTTAACAGCGTTTGGGACAACACTTGGCAATATTTTGGTTCAAATGTCGGTTTGGGGCGAGCGTCGGATTGCCCAGTTAAACGATGCTGGTGAGGCTGTGAAAATTCTAAATCCGGATCACAGCGGATACGCGGATATCATTAACCAAGCTAATTGAAAATGAATTTCTTGAGAAGGTACAAAAAGGTGCCTTCTTTTTTTGTGTTCAAAGTGTCTATACACTAACAATATTCAAATCTGGAAGGGTGGTTACAAGATGAACCGGAGTACTGATGACGCGGGATTGCGTTTTACGTTAAGCATTTTATCCGGTCCGTACCAGATTCAAATAGTGGCACGATTACTGGGTGGTCCGCAAACGGTACCAAGCCTCTACCGACAGTTAACGGTGCAAAGTTTGGGTCCGTTTGTCAGTCAATTATGTAGTTTGTGGAAACATGGATTGATCAGTGTACATGTCAGTTGGCGACAAGGCCTGTATTGTCAGTTAACGGATGCAGGTCAGTCATTACAAAATCTCATCGTGGCAATGGCGAGTTGGGGCGAGCGGCATCGCAACTTTGTTCAAGCAAACAGTTCAAAGGATTAAGGATGCGTCATTAAGGGAACTAAAAAGTGCCTTATTTCGATTTAATAACATCGCTTGTACACTAAGAATTATCGAAGGACACAAAGGAGGAATTAGACAATGAAATATAATTTTGAACAGCCTTATACGTTTGCTAATGGCGTCACAATCAAGAATCGAATTGCAATGGCGCCAACGACTACGATGTCGAGTTACTACGACGGGCACGTGACTAATGAAGAGATTGATTTTTATAAAATGCGTGCTGGCGGTGTCGGCATGATTGTCGTTGAGGTCGCAAACGTAACCGCTGGTGGAAAGGGGTTTGAAGGTGAATTATCGGT
Organism: Lactobacillus sp.; assembly: GCA_003482405.1. Classification (GTDB taxonomy): domain Bacteria; phylum Bacillota; class Bacilli; order Lactobacillales; family Lactobacillaceae; genus Furfurilactobacillus. The sequence goes on from DMZB01000282.1 coordinate 9,869, forward strand.
TTCCGATGACAGTGACATTGCTGGATTAAGCGAAATGGCGAGTGCTATCAAACGTAATGGAACGAAAGCAATTTTGCAGATTTTTCATGCTGGTCGAAAGTCCAACTCACGCATTTTACGCGGTGAACAGACGGTCAGTGCTAGTGCGGTGAAACCGAATCGGCCTGCAGAAGCCGAAACACCACGGGCTTTAACGGAGACAGAAATTACGGCCATTATTCATGCGTTTGGTGCCGCAACAGAACGCGCAATCAAGGCCGGCTTCGATGGTGTCGAACTACATGGTGCTAACACGTATCTGTTACAGCAATTCTATTCGCCGCATTCTAATCGTCGAACTGATAAATGGGGTGGTAACCGTGACAAACGGATGAACTTTGCGCGTGCCGTTATTCATGAAGTTCATGATGTTATTTCCCGGGAAACAAATGGCCAATTTCTACTTGGCTACCGCCTATCACCTGAGGAATTAGGCGAACCCGGTATTCGTTTGGATGACACGATGGTCTTCACAGAAATGCTGAGCGAGGCACCAATCGATTATGTGCACACTTCAATGGGTTCTGCATGGCGAACATCGCTGAATGATCCAACAGACAAAGAACCAATTTTGGATAAGTTGGTGCGGCAACTGGATGGTCGTAAGCCTCTGATCAGTGTCGGTTCCGTGGAAACGCCAGATGATGCCGATGCCGTGTTAACAGCGGGTGCGACATTTGCTGCCATTGGCCGGGAAATGATTCGTGAACCACACTGGTACGAAAAGGTCGTGGGAGACGATGAAGAGAGCATTCGCTATCGGATTTCGCCGTATGAAATGGACGAACTAGCGATTCCTGTTGCGATGCAACATTACTTGGAGGGCGCGTTTTACTCAGTCATGCATTTTACCAATGATTGCGAACCGGTACCAGATTACACAAACGCGTTGGCACCAATGGAGGGCTTTGAGAAAAAGATGTAGAGAAGGAGAGTGATGCACAGCGTTCTGGGCGGCAGGTGCACGTTTAAGCGCGTGATGCCGAAGTCCACAGGAAGAAAGTTTGAGGTCAAAATAGCGGTCTGATTCACGCAAAAACGTAGAATCAAACCGCTATTTTACTAGTGCTTTATTCGTGTTCATAGCCTTCGTGGTCCGGAAACATTAACGACGCATTTTCACCCTGCGCCTGTAGGACTTTGATTCGATTTTCGCCCCATTCAGACATTGCGATGAGTACACCGTTTAACGTTTTTCCATAAGTGGTGATGCTGTATTCAACATGGGGTGGGACCTCATTGAAAGCTTTGCGCGTCACGATACCATCATGTTCCAGTTCACGCAGTTGTTCAGTGAGGACTTTAGGCGAAATACCTGTCACATTGCGACGAATATCGGCGGTGCGCATTGGACCGTGACCGAGGTGACATAAAATGAGTGGCTTCCATTTATTGCCCATAACGGCAAGTGTTGCTTGCACACCATTTTTATAAATTGTCTCCGGTTCGCTCATGTGACCACTCCTCCTGTATTCTGTCGTGAATGCTACACTAGTTATCCATAAAAATAAAATGAAAAAGTTTGCGCACCAAAAAAGCGATGTGACCCAATACTTACCTGAAAGTGCATTAGTTAGGTCAAAGTGCGTAATTGTTTGTTGTTCAAATCCAAGTAAACTAAGCATCATCAACTGAATGAAACGAGGGATGAACATGGATAATGTACGAGGAAAAGTTGTTGTGATCACAGGTGCGTCAAGCGGTATCGGAAAAAAGACCGCGACCCTATTGGCAGAACGTGGTGCAAGGCTCGTGTTAGCTGCACGCCGAGAGTCTGCGCTGGCCAAAGTCGCGAGCGAGCTGACGAAAACGTACCAAACAACGGTAATCTATAAGGCGACCGATGTGACAGATGCGACCGCCGTTCAAGATCTTTTAACGTTTGCTAAGACACAACTTGGGCGTGTCGATGTTCTGTTTAATAATGCTGGTTTGATGCCAGTATCGATGTTGCGCGATGGCAAACTTGATGAGTGGGAAGCGATGATCGATATTAATTTGAAAGGTCCACTGTACGGAATTAAAGCCTCACTTCCAATTATGGAACAACAACACAGCGGTCAAATTATCACGACCGATTCTGTTGCCGGACATTTTGTTGGTGAAGGGTCAGCCGTTTATTCAGGTACCAAGTATGCCATACGCGCCATTATGGAAGGTTTGCGAGTGGAAGAAGTCGGCAAAGGCATCAAGTCGACATTGATCTCGCCAGGTCACGCACAAACTGCATTAGCGTCAACGATTTCGGATCCGGAATTACGCTCAGCAGTATTAAAGAGTGAAGCGGACACAGGTTTGACTGCGGAAGATGTCGCAACGGCGGTGGTTTATGCGATTGATACGCCGGATAACGTTGGTATTAACGAGGTCATCCTACGCTCGACAGAACAGCGGGATTACTAAAAGATTCCTAGTTATAGGTAAAGGAGCAGAACGATGAAAACAATATTTGCAACTGTGCATGTTCAGCCTGGCCGTGAAGGCGAATTTAGAATTGCTGCCGAAAAGTTAGTGTTTGCCACTCGTGGTGAATCAGGTAATCAGGAGTTTAATTTGTACCATGGCGCAGGCTGTCCCAGCGATTTTCTGTTCACAGAAACGTATACCGGCGAGACTGCGATTGAAAAGCATCGACAAGAACCACATTTTCAAACATTTCTGAAAGAACTCGAAACATTTGTCAATGCGCCAATGGACGTTATGATTTTTAACGGTAATGGTACGAGTGCAGAGGATAACCAAGAGGAGAATACAACTATGATTACAATTAATGCGACCGTTTATGTAAAAGACGACAAAATAAGTAACTATGGAGAACTGGCGCAAACGTTGATCGCCGGCACGCACAACGAACCTGGTAATTTACGTTATGACATGTATCAGTCAACTGAACGCCCAGGGGAATTTGTCTTTATTGAGCAGTACGCTAACCAAGCAGCATTGGATGCACATCACGTGGCTACACATTTTACGAGTTTCCTGAAGCGTGTTGAACCGCTTATGGCTAAAGAAATGACTGTTGTTGTATTTAGAGAAATGCCCACAACGGAATAGGCTGAAGCTAGTTGGTAATTTTCACGTGGAACAATCACGGGGTGCAATAGTCATCATTAGAAAAAATTATGTTTTGAGAGGCGTGTGTTTAAGCCCTCTTTAAGTTGAAACTGTATAATGGGACACATAAGGTTATCAATTTATGGAGGAGGTGCGCGAGTTTTCGCAAAAAACTATGGATTATAATAACGAGAACACTCAATCGGGTGGTCAAGGGCCACAGCGACCACACAAGTCAAATACAAGTTTAGTCAAGGTCGGCATTGTCGGTTTAGTCGCTGGTTTGCTTGGTGGCGGGATTGCGTATGGTGGCGCAACTGCAATAAATAATAGTAGTAACGGCGGTGACACGTCATATAAAAATGGCACGACAAAGGTTGCAAACGTTACGGTTAAGAGTAATTCTGATGCTACGAAGGCCTTTAGCAAAGTTAAGGGCGCCGTGGTGTCTGTGGTAAATATGCAGAAGCAATCATCATCCTCTAGCGATAGCAGCAGTTTATACGGGATATTTGGTGGTGGTTCGTCCTCGAATTCCGGCAGTAGTGACTCGGATTCATCTTCTAGCAAATCGTCTTTGGAGACTGCTAGTGAAGGATCAGGAGTTGTTTACAAGAAGTCCGGTAACGATGCTTACATCGTGACGAATAATCACGTGGTGTCCGGCTCAAGTGCGCTGGAAATCATTTTGAGTAATGGTAAAAAAATCACTGGGAAACTGGTTGGGACGGATTCCACCACTGACTTGGCTGTTATCCGCGTAAATGCTAAAAACATTAAGACAGTTGCACAATTTGGTGATTCTACAGCAATTCAGGCTGGACAATCTGTGCTAGCGATCGGTTCACCACTGGGTTCCCAATATGCGACTTCAGTTACGGAAGGAATCATTTCTGCTAAAAAGCGAACTGTTCCAGTTGAGGACGAATCCGGTAATCAGACTGGGGACGCCACAGTTATTCAAACAGACGCTGCCATTAATCCAGGCAATTCCGGTGGTGCATTAATAAATCTGTCCGGTCAGGTTATTGGGATTAACTCGATGAAGTTGGCATCATCATCGAGTGGCACTTCCGTCGAAGGAATTGGGTTTGCCATTCCATCGAATGAAGTTGTTTCGATCATTAATCAGTTGATTACAAATGGTAAAGTCGTTCGTCCTGCGTTAGGCGTTGGTCTAGTTGACCTCTCAAATGTGGACAGTACCAGTCAAAAGGATACTTTGAAGTTACCAAGTAGCGTAACCGGTGGGGTTGTGCTGATGAAGATTTACAATAATTCAGCCGCTCAAAAGTCCGGTTTAAAGAAATATGATGTTATCACTGAAATGGATGGATCAAAGGTTACATCGCAAGCTGATCTGCGTGATATTCTTTATAAACACAAGATTGGTGATAAAGTTTCTGTGAAGTACTATCGTGATGGACAGCTTAAGACTGGGACAGTCACTCTAAGTGAAAGTACAAGTCAGTTATCCAGCTCAAGTAAATAGTTTTAACTTTAAGGGTGATTGTGGAAAACAGTCATCCTTTTTATATGCCCATTTGGATTTCACAAACTAAGTTACAAGCCGGGTAATCATTTCCTGGGAAATCTTTTCGGGCTTAAAGTAGGCTAGTTGACTGCTACCATTGCAATAGGCGCATGTTTTTATCTATAATTAGACGGTAAACAGTCTATAAACGCATTATGTAATGTATACTTTTGAAAATACAAAAGACACAGAATGTGTGATAGAACAACGAAACGTGGTCTCAAAAAATACGTTTTATGCAGAACAATCTGCAAATATACACAATCATTTAAGTAGCAAAAACATCGTTGTGTAAACAGGATCGACTAGATATCGTTTAGTTAGCTGGTGACCAATACAGAAAGACGAATAATTTACCGAAGGGGCGACGTGTTTTCGGCAAATTGCACCATAAAAACAGCTTGTTTTCCGAACAAACCCAATTATGAAAAATAAAGTGGTTCGTTCTCAAAAATGCAATGAAAAAATTGTTTTGCACAGGTGTGGATAACTATGTGGATAACTGTGGAAAAGTTTGTGAATAGGGGATAAATGCCGAAAACTAAGGATTTAGAAACAGTGGGAAAAGTTATCCACAGGTCCAAAAATGGGTGTGGAAAACTAGAGATAAAAACCTTTGTTCGATTTTAAAATGTTGATATATCAGTGTTTATAGACTGTGTGTTCGCGTTAATAGTGCCTGTGGATAACTGTGGAAAACTTTTATTCACAGCTGAAAACAGCAGTGTCACATAGCGTCGTAAAATGTGTTAATTTCGGTAAAGAAGGTTAAGGAAAAGTAAAAGCTGTGGATAACTTTTTTCATAAGTGGAGTAGGTATTAATGAAAATGAAGTCAGAGAACAAGGAGAATCGGCATGAATATCAAGGTTATTGGTGTTGGCAAATTGAAAGAAAAGTATTTTAAACAGGGTATTGCTGAATACGCAAAACGACTATCTAAGTTTTGCAAGTTTGAGGTTGTCGAAGTTGCCGATGAAAAAGCTCCCGAATCTCTAAGCCAATCCGAAATGGATACGGTAATGGCTAAGGAAGGGGAGCGAATTCTTGATCATATCAAGGATAAAGAATATGTCTATGCGTTGGCTATTTTGGGCAAGGAACGCACATCAGAGGCGTTTGCCAAGGAGATAGCAGACTTAGGCACGTATGGCCATTCTGACATAACGTTCGTTATTGGCGGTTCACTCGGGCTGACTCCAGCCGTTTTGAAACGTGCCGACACACAGATTTCGTTTGGCAAGTTCACGCTGCCACATCAGTTGATGCGATTGGTGTTGAGTGAGCAGATTTACCGGGCGTTTATGATTAATTCGGGGAGTCCGTATCATAAGTGATGAGGTACGCTGATCTTTCAGGACGTAGTTAGATTGTGACTGACTTTTCGACCGAAAGTTGATTTCGAAGTAAGGTTTTCTGCTCAGAAGCTCTGTACTGTGGCGTGTACGTTGTTAATCTACGTTCAATGAATTAGGTAATCAGGTATTTAGTTGCTTGAAGAATGAATGGTAAGCACCGGCTAAAGCGTTTTGCTAGAAAAGGATTAGCCTTTATGAGAATTTGGACGATTCAACCATATGAAGTTTATCAGCAAATATTAAAGACAGGTCACTTTTATTGTGATCCTAATCTTTCGATAGACCTGAAAGATGATGTTGAGTTTCGACGGTCCTACCAATGGATGATTGAACAAATGAAATGTCAAATTGGTGGACCAGAAAGAGAGGGAAGCTACCCTATTTGGGCTTGGTATCGTAGTCATGACTATAAAAATCAACGCCCAGACTTTAGGCAAGCCCGCGACTATTCAGATGAAGTTTGTATAGAATTGGAGATTTCAGAGAAGAAGGTATTATTAAGTGACTTTGAGGCCTGGCATTTTGTATTAAATGATTGGTATTACTCCCCCGCAACTAGTGAAGAAGAGTGGAATCAGAGAGACGAATGGTTTGAGCGTTTGTCTGAAAAAGAACAGCGGCGCGTCAAACTTAAATCATGGAATAGAATATTTGATATAACGCCACGCAAGGGAGAATGGACGAAAAATGGAGACATTGTTCAAGCATGTTTTTGGTCGTTAAATAGAAATCAAGTACGTAAGGTATGGCGATTACGAAAAGGGCAAAAAACTCATGAAATTTATTCAATATAACCGCGTAGGAGATATCGTTAAACAAGATGAATTTAGTGTGGATTCATTTAGGACCAACTGCATTGGGGAAAAGTTAGAATTACTACTGTTTATGGGAAAGAGTACGTTGGCTTCTGGAATACTTTTGTCGAAGATTATCATTTGCCTGAGAAAGTTAAAATTACTCGCTATGATATAGATGAAATAACTACCGAATTGGTGAGTAATAATGCTGTAACAGATTTGGTGTCAACAAAGTTCATTACCAGGGTTGAAGCAATCTTATACAGTAATCCGCGATGGGGTACTCCGGCGACAAATAAATTTACGTTTGCCCGATCCGTAAAAACTGAGCCTAAATCAGACTTGTTCAAAGACTGGCCTAGAAAACAACACCAACGCTTAAATTAGAATCACCTCAACAGATTTTTTTAATGCAAAGTGCTTTTAAGCTAAGCTAGGTAACATTACTAGAACAATTCAAAGAGAGTTACACATTAATAAGTAGCTCCATCGTTTATGGTTAATTTGGTAGTCTGTCCCATAAGTGATGAGGAACCATACCGTAAAAAATGATAGCGTTTTCAAGAATTCGTAATGTATACTTATTTTTGAATACGAGGAGGGGTCCTTATGAAAAGAATAGTCTGGGGATTAATGGTGTTGATGGGGGTAGTGCTAGCCGGGTGTAGTCAAACACAAAAGAAGACTACAAGTTCGACCAGATCTACGACCAGTGTATCCAAGAAGGTGAGCGAGTCCAGTAAAAATTCGTCAACTGAAGGTAGGACTAATAACAGTAGTCAAAGCAAACAAACATTGTGGAACGCCAATAAGTCGGCTCAGCTAGCAGCTTTTATGAGTGATTGGGGTCCAAAGATGAATCAGGAGTATAAATCATACACGCCAGAAAGTAATGTTAATTATTATGGTGCACAGTATCCTGATGAATTATCAAAGAATAATACTGCGGTTGATGATTCGCCCGTTTCGATTGAATGGTCGGGTAATGGTGAAGGGAATAAAGATTATGAAGTCGTAGCAGTGTACTCTGATGCGGAACAAGGACGTACTCCGGGTGTGATGGATAGTCATTTATACCTATTTACGATCCATAATGGTCAGGCGGTTGCATTGGTAACTATGCAGAATCAAGGCGCGGAGGACGGAAAAATTCATTTTTCACCAACTAAAAATACTGATGTAAGTTCTAATTTCACTAAAATATTTAATAACCAAGCAGCTTCAGAAACAAATCAGCCTAGCGATTCTACTAGTGATGCTAACAGTAATTCTTCTAGCAGTAATCAAAGCAATGTTTATTATCAAGGTTCCAGTGAGATCACGCTTCCAACAACCGATGGAACTGTTCAGCCTGCGGGTGGTATGGGTGATGCAACGCAATATTGGCCAGCAACAATGACGATTGATGGGACTAAGCAGGCAGTAGTTGCGGCATACACGAGAATGGGTGAATTTGTGGTGTATACAAAACAGCCAACTGATAAGGATTATAGTTTTAATTACAGTGGTGACGATTATCAAGATAAGATTGGTCAAACAGACCTAGATAGTTTTGATAAGTAAAAAAACTGGTTATTGTAGATGAATAGATTCTGCGCAAACGGCAAAAGACGGTTAGTGAATAAATTTAGATTGATTTATGGACTGGTTGACTATGCGTATTCAGGGCAAACTGAGTGAGGAAGCGATGTGAATGGGAATAAACTGGCAGATTTCAACAGAGAAGGAAGACCCTTTTTCACCGTTGGGGTTTAATCGGCGCAGTCAGACGGTCTATTTAAATGTGACCAATGGTTCAGGACTGGTGAACCGACATTTTATAAAATACAAAAAGAATGGCGAGGAGGGGGCGTATGATGGCTATATCAAAAATGGAAAGAGAAAATGGTTTCATTTTTGGTCCGATTATAATCATATAGAAGCAGGCGCGTTTTACAGTAATTACTATCTTGGAGATGAACGTGATTGGACCGACAAACTGTCTATATTTCACCAGCTTAGTCGAGTTAGTAGTAGATCAGTAAAATCAATTTTACTGGCTTTGATACCCATTTTAGAGTCAATGGAAGATGGCGT
>DMZB01000155.1 GCA_003482405.1 Lactobacillus sp.
ATCGGAAATGGGTAGAAGAGACAGCGATAGGCCTGTTGCATAGCCCACTGACGAATCATGGATTGGGTAATGTCGTTTGTGGCGATGGTTCCAGAAACTGCGTTGTCGACAAACATAAACTGGTGCTGTAAAGGAATTAATTCTTGTTTGGTGAGTGCCTGTCTTGTTGTGATGGGATTAGTCGCCACAATCGCGGGTGCAGTAATTTTATTGATGTGAAGGAGAAAGTGGCGAATGTTACTCAACGTTTGATTAAAGACTTCGTGAGCTTGATCATCCAGTGTGACAACACCCATTTTGATGGTGAAGGGTGTCCCAGCGACGGTAACGATGCGGGTCATGAATTTGTTTTCTAAAGTTGTCATGGTAAATTCCTCCTCAATGCTTTTAGTTGGAAATGGGTTAACACTCTCACTGAAGCGTTAAGAACATTTTCGTTTGGATTAATAAAGAGTTTAGCGAGGTCAACATAAAGACAACTTAAAACCCGTCTAAGGAACTGCAAAGTTGGTAATGATTCAGTTGCGGTTTGATTATTTTGTGATGAAAACGTTTACTAGGATGTTTTCGAAAATTTTCCTTACGAAGCGCGAAAAACTCTGCTAGTGTAACCTATTGTGCCAGCAGACGGTGAGCAATCACGACAGTTGCTAGGCGCGCAAAGACGAGGAGGACTTTTTTGAAAGAGACAAAAGACATTAAACGGTTTCCAATTATGATTGGATTATTACTAGGTGGATTTATTGCGATGTTTAGTGAAACGGCGCTGAACATTGCTTTATCAAGCTTAGCAAAGCAAATGAACGTCCAAATGGGGACCATTCAGTGGCTAGTTATTGGTTATTTATTGGTGGTGGGGATTTTGTTACCACTATCAGGATTGTTAACACGGTGGTTTACCACCCGTCAGTTGATGATTTTCGCGCTCAGTGATTTTATTGTGGGGGCAGTGATTGCAGGGTTGGCACCATCGTTTGCCCTACTACTTGTTGGCCGGATGATTCAGGGAATTGCGACTGGTATTATTTTGCCGCTGATGTACTTAGTGGCACTTTCCATCTATCCAATGGACAAACGTGGCGCGGCGATGGGTATCATCAGTTTGGTGATTATGTTTGCCCCGGCAATTGGTCCCACATTGTCCGGACTGATTCTGGGTGCTTTATCATGGCACTATATTTTCTGGGTGATGATTCCGATTTTGGCGATTGCATTGCTATTAACGATTATGTATACCAGAAACGTCAGTGAAATTACCCGACCGCACGTAGACACCTTATCGATTTTGACCTCGACGCTAGGTTTTGGTGGTGTCGTCATCGGTGTGAGTTTGGCCAGTGAGACTGGTTGGGAATCATGGCAGGTTTTGTTGTCATTATTGATTGGTATCGTCAGCTTAGCGCTATTTTGCAGGCGGCAGTTAACGATTCCTGAACCAATTCTAAATGTTCGCGCATTTGGCGTTCGCAGCTTTTCTGTTGGTACTGGGCTAGTCATGATCGATTTCATGGTCATCATGAGTTCAATGTTTTTGCTGCCAACATACTGGCAGGATGGCTTGATGGTACCTGTTGCGTTAACTGGGATTTTGATGCTCCCAGGTGGCATCATTAACGCCTTGGTTTCAACGTTAGCGGGACGATTGTTTGACCGTTTTGGCGGTCGCCGACCTGTTATTGGTGGTTTCTGCCTCGCAACGGTTGGCGCCTTGCTGTTAGTCTTTACAAACGCACATTCAGCATATTGGTACGTTGTTGTCGCACACATCATTTTGATGATTGGTGCACCACTTGCCATGTCGCCTTCACAGGCGTTTGGACTAGGTGCATTACCACCTAAGATGGCCGCTGACGGGAGCAGTATTATGAACACTTTGCAGCAAGTCTGTGGTGCGATTGCCACAGCCTTATCGACCAGTTTATTAAGTAGCGGTGAGGCAGGAAACCATTCGCGGACGGCCGTCGCAACAGGTGCGCACATGGGCTTTATGCTGACGCTTGGACTATCGATTGTTGGTGTAATTGTAGCAACGTTGTTTATACGGCAAGAACAGCAAGTTCCAAATGAAAATGCTAACGAAACAGTTGTTGATGGAGAGAGCCAAACCGAAAATTAAAGTAAGCAAATCGTTTTCGTAAAATACTGCAAAAACTGATTAATACGTTTATCACCAACAAATGGTAATAACGTGTTAATCAGTTTTTTTAATTCCGATATTAATTTGCCCAGTTTGCTAGTGTCGTTTGAACAAAATCTTCTATTAGAGGTTGCTGGCGTGTCTGTTTGCGTGTCAGCATGTGGGCGTGAATTTCATTGTGGATAGGATTATCGATGGTGGTTAGTCGACCATTTTGCAGTTCTTGGGCGATGGTGGCTGTCGGCAAGTATGAGTAGCCGATGCCGCTTTCAACCATTTCTTTAATGGCAGCGATACTCCATAGTTCCATGACTTGTGGGCGTTGATGAAAGTCACCCCACAATGTCCGTTCGAACTGATTTCGGTAGCTGCAATCTGGTTCATTGATGATAAAAGGCTCGTGGCGGTCACGAATTAATTGTGCAAACGTTCGATGCTTGTTGGCCGCAGTGACTAGGCTGATCGATTGTTCGCCTAAATCGTGTTCAATCAGAGATGTAGTGGCGAGGGTTGGCCACATCATGAAGGCAATGTCTGCGTCACCATCCAGTAACCGTTGCTGATTGTAAGAGCAAGTTGCATTGGCAATTTGCAGATCGACATCGGGATATTGTTCTCGAAAGGCTTGAATAACGGCTGGCAGGTGGGTGACGGTCAGTGACTCAGGTGCAGCAATTTTCAGTGTGCCGGTAATTTTATCCTGTTCTGTGAGGTGGTTGATCTGCTGATAGTCCGCTAACAATTGTTCGGCCAGTGGTAGCAAACGTTTGCCAGTATCTGTTAGAGAAAGCTGGCGGCGCTCATAGCGAAACACGCTACCCGTTTCTTGTTCTAAGGCCTTAACTTGAGCAGATACGGTCGACTGTGTGTAGCCGAGAGTTTTAGCTGCTTTGGTGAAACTACCTGTATCGAGAATTGTTTTAAAGGTCGTAAGCTGACGGATTTCCATTTAGTTACCCCACAAGTCAGATTTACCATCGCTATTTTCGATTGATAATATTTAAAATATCAATTTTACGAATGATGATATCACGTGTAAGCTTAAACCATCTTGAAGGGAGCAACAAGCATGAATATTGAACCGTACCATACAGACGCCAAACTAACTGCTGGCCTCGTTGACTTAATCGAGTACTGTCAAAACGAGGAAGCGCATCTCGGCATTAAAATGATCGAACAACCTGATGTATTTGAGATTGAGCATCACTACCAGGAAAATGGCGGTAATTTCTGGGTGGCAACTGACAAAAAACGAGTTGTGGGTTCAATTGGCTTGTTGAAAGTCGGTCAGGAAACAGCCGTTTTAAAAAAGTTATTTACATATCCTGAATATCGTGGCGAACCTCATCGATTAGGTCGTCATTTGTTTCAGACGTTGCTGGATTACACATGTGCACAAACAGATCTTAAAAAGCTGGTTCTAGATACGCCGATGGGCGAAAAGCGTTCCCATTTCTTTTATGAGAAACAGGGATTCAAACTTATTTCCCGGGAAAAGTTAACGGTGGATTATGAATTTCCGGATCGTAATTCGTTAATCTATGAGCGTTCGCTAAAGGACTAATAATGGGTCAGTTTAAGCTTTGAAGCTAATGCTGCAAACACATCATCGGCAGCTAACCGAATACTGAAATCCGCATGTGGCGTAAACCACGTTGTGTGGGGGTTGATTTCAACAAGATGACGCGGTGAAGTGTGGCGATAATAACCGTTTGAGCCAGTGACAATCGTCAGG
>DMZB01000049.1 GCA_003482405.1 Lactobacillus sp.
TACTGGAAGTTTTGCCCACCGGTAATTGATGTTGACCAGTTACCAGGATCCATGTAACCAACCGCAACTAATGCGCCAGGCCCGGAGTAGGCAAGCAGGGTTTTCCAGAATCCTTTCCCCATCGGAACTTTAACGGTGCCGTTAATTTCTTCGAGCGAACGGCCGTTAGCATAATGAATCAAATGCTCTTTTTTCGGTTTTTTGCTTGTTGTATCCAAAAGCAAATACCTCCTCACATAAATTTGGTACCCGAATATAATACAACATTTTTAAACGTTTGTGGACAGGTTATTTAAAAATGGGTATATTATTTTTAAGGGGAAGCTAAAATATTTTAAAACGAGGTGGAAGACATTTTACTATCAGACAGAATTTTATTAGCCGTTGATATATTGGCAGTATCGGGGCATGAAAGTGATAATGCAAACCTAGGACTATTTTTAGGAGTGGATAACATTAAGCTTGAAAAAGCGGTTTCAATCCTAAAGAAACGCCGTTTGTTAGTCGAAAAAAAGAATCCCAAAGTATGTACATTAACCTTACTGGGCGCGGCGAAAGTTCGGCTATTACACAAACGATGTGAAACTTGGCATATTCTGCAAGAACAAATTCCCGACTCAATGATGCTAAATGGTGATGGTTTGATGTTGTACACACCGGCAACACATTTTTGGGGTCATGGCATCAATAATTTCAGAATGTAGTAAAGCAACATTAAGTTTGATTGCGTAGGTCGCCGATCACTTGAGCACTTTGATTTAAGCACACAAACTTAGTGGGACTTTCAGAAAGATTCAGCCATCAGCTGAAGGGGATGGAGAATATGGATGTAAATGTGCGTAAGCTGACGGGTCGTAAATTTGCTCTGGTTACTCTTTTAAACGTTGCAATCACGGCCGTTGAAATTGTCGGCGGATTGTTTTCAGGATCACTGGCACTAATTACAGATGCCATTCATAACTTTGGCGATTCACTTTCTATAGTGTTGAGCTATTCGGCCCAAAAGATTGGTCAACGTGACCAAGACGAGCGTGCGACATTTGGTTATCACCGGGTTGAGATATTAACGGCTTTTGTTAACAGTTTGGCATTGATATTGATTTCGCTAGTCTTGGTTTGGGAAGGGATTCAACGTTTATTGCACCAGCAGCCAATCAACGGTGCCGTGATGTTTTGGACTGCGGTTATTAGTTTTTGCTTTAATATGGGTTCCGCAATTTTAATGCACGCAGATTCGAAAGGCAGTTTGAATATTAAGGCAACGTACTTGCATTTATTGGCCGACGCGCTGGCTTCGATTGCAGTCATTATTGGAGCGTTGGTTGTTATGACTTTACATATTTACTGGATTGACGCAGCATTGACCATCACCGTTTCACTCTACATTATTTATGAAACATTCGGGGTCGTTCGCCAGACGTCAAAAATACTTTTGCAAAACGCACCGAATTTGGACTACGACGCAATTTCAGAGGCAATGACGCAAATCCCAGGCGTTGTTGGCGTGCATCACATTCACGCTTGGATGGAAGATGAACGTGATGTCATCTTTTCGGCACATGTAAATGTTGCTCCCGATGATATTGCGGACATTGAGGTGATTACGGCGCAGGAAACAGCCCTGTTACAACGGCAGTTTAAGATTTGCCACGTTACGTTGCAGTTGGAAATCAAACATGGATTAAACAGTGCTCGTTTTGCCAAACATGAAATGTTGTAGCACACGGGTTTATGGTGCTTGTGGGAAAACGCCTTATTCGTCAGTAGTCAACGGTATTCAGACAGAAGTTAGAGGAGAAAATGAATGGTGAAAGAGAAAACGACTAAAAAAGAAATTGTTAAGATGGTGGCGCGTAATGCTGATGTATCTCAGAGTACGTCACAGCAAGTTATTGATGCACTGTTTGATTGCATTGGTGAGGAACTTGCGGCTGGGCACGACGTTGAATTACGGCGTTTCGGCACATTTATGGTGCACACAAATAAGTCACGAGTAATCAGTGATATTAGTGGAAAACCAGCGACGGTCCCAGAGCATCGGATTGCTAAGTATCGTTGTGGGACAAGTATGCGCGCTGTTCTAAACGCCAAACAGTTATCTAAAACAACTGATTAATGATTGATCAATGCTATTAATGCGCCATCACTGACTTCTTTTTCCAGTGACGACACTAAAAAGAGTGATGTAAGGGTCACGTGTAATCCACGCAGTAATTCCTTCACATCACTCTTTTTAGTTCGCTTTCAATTAATTATTAATGAAAATCATGCGACGATTAATTTAGCTTTCGAATTTAGTGTTCTACCTGAAACAGTAGCCGGAACACGGTTTAATCGCCGTTCTTTTGCGCGGCGAGTGCCTTGCTTTGCAAATCTGGCAAAACTTGTTTAGGTGACTTACGCAGTGAGAACATATCATCAATAGCAGTGATATAGTCTTGTCGGAACGCTGAGTAGCCCTTGAACGTTGGTTGTTGCACACCAATGTTAAGTGAATCGACAGCAGTCTGTTGAGCAGGGTTCTGCTTGAGATACTTTTTGTAACTGGCTAATTTAACGGATGACTTTCTGACAGGCACGTAGCCGGATTGTTGTGACCATTTCGCACTGGCCTTCGTGGACATGGAATACTTCATGAAGTCCCATGCAGCTTTTTGCTTCGCACTTGAAAGTCCTTTAAACATCATCAAATCAGCACCACCAACAGCTGATAATCGCTTGGACTTGTTAGCTGGCATTTCTGCTGTGCCCCAGTTAAAGCCTTTCGACGCGTTTGCCTTAATTGCTTGAATGGCACTGGAAGAGCTAATGTAGAAAAGTGACTTGCCTTGTGTGAAGGCGCCAGAGTAATACTTGTCGGAGCCAGCGGTCTTAATTGCGCCTTTCTTAATGTTGTCGACAAAGAATGCGCTGGCTGCTCGTGGCCCCTTACTGTTCATTTGTGGTTTGAGATTATTACTGATAATTGAACTGCCAAATTCCTGGGCGATACCTGCAAACTCAATATCAAAGCCGGCGTCAATGCCCAAAGCTGCGATGTTGTCTTGTTTTACCTTAGCCCCATCAGTCGCGACATCTTGCCATGTTTTCGGCACAGAAAGGTTGTATTTCTTTAATAAATCCTTGTTATAGAACAAGAGTCGTGGTGATTTATTCAGTGGCGTGGTGTAATAGGCGTTCTTGTACTTCATGTTTTTTGTGAAAGTGGCGTAGAGATCATTCAAATCTTTTTTACTCAGACCTTGCTTACCGTTAACAAGTTTTGTGATCGGCTGAATAAGTTGGTGACTTTGCAAATCTGGCACGGCTGAGTAACTTAGTTGTCCAAGAGCAGGTAACGTGTGTGACTTTCCAGCGGCCATAATTTTCTTTTGAAGGTCGCCGTAGTTGCCTTGGTATAAAGCTGTGACGTGAACCTTGGATTGCGAGTGATTATAGTCCGTAACCATGGTTTTTAGCGCCTTTTCCGAGGGCCCCGTCATTGCATGCCAAAGTGTGATGTTAACAGGCTGTTTCTTTTGGCTGGCCACTGCAGTCTGTGGTTTGATTACAGCTGTTAGACCGACTAAACTAACAAATAAAGAAACTGCTAGTAGCCAAGTTAACCAATGTTTTCTTCTCATCCCAAATGCCTCCGTTTTGGTGATTCCCCGAGTTGTAAAAGAGCCGATTCCATACGAATTTATTTTGACAGATTGATGTAAAGATTCATTGGTTATTTATGTAATGGTTGTGTGTCGATTGTGTAAATGCATCGACATAAAAGCCAAAAGCTTTTTAGCACAAGATGTTGATTAAAGGAGAAGTTCAATGTTAACCACCGCAGCATTAGATGAAATTGTGAACGGATTATGGCTGGACGTGACGATGCTCATGAATGAAGTGAACCGTTTAAAAAAGCACAGTCGCCAACAAATGGATTATGATGCAATAATGGCAGAAAAGGTCACACCTCACGTATCTGCAATCGTTGAAGTCATTGCTTGGTTACCGAATGATTTATTGAGTGATTCAGGTAGGGAACAGCTGACAGCAGTTGTTCAAGCTGTTTCACAAATACAAAAAGACCAACATCGAAAATTGGATGTTGATCTTTTGAGAAAACGTAATTTGGATCGTGAAGAAGGCCGCATATCACGACACCGCCATTTTTGGTAGTCACCACATAATGTGTGAACCGACATTGAGTGCGATTGTTGAATCGGCAATTTGTTGCTCGTGATCCATCGCAATCGGTGTGAAATAACTGGTCATGGCGACTGTGCCAACCTTATCACTTGCAATTGGTTCACTATTTGTCCCGCCGATAAGTCGTGTCTGTGGGGAACTTTTCCAGCCACCCAGTTCGTAAAACGGCACC
This sequence comes from Lactobacillus sp., assembly GCA_003482405.1. Taxonomy (GTDB): domain Bacteria; phylum Bacillota; class Bacilli; order Lactobacillales; family Lactobacillaceae; genus Furfurilactobacillus. The sequence continues at coordinate 4,361 of DMZB01000049.1, forward strand.
AGATCAGGCGGACACGTGAAGATACTAAAATCGGCATCATCGTGCTGAATTAAGTCGAATGCTGTCAATATCAATGACGTGCCAAAGCCCTTGTGCAAATATTGTGGGGCAATCATGACTTCAGATAGACCGCTAATTTGATAATGTTGGTCATCAATCATGACGGATGACGTTGGAATCTTTAGAGAGCCAGCCAATTCGCCATTTTTGTCGCGCATCACCACGATAATTTCTTGTTCGAGGTAACGGCGCAAAGATTCGTCTTCAGACTGATCGGCCACGTCAGGCCAGTACAGATGGCGCAGTTTGGCTAACGCAACTTTATCTGCGGGCGGAAGGGAATAATGATGGTAAGTATCTGTTTTCATAATGTCCTTTATAATTAGTTTATGACTTGGTTCCTCAATTGATATTTAACTTGTATTGACGCTTGGCATAATCATCGAAAGCAATCGGCGTGAATTTAAGGCCCATGCAGTATAATTTAACCATGAATTGTGGATGTTGACCAGAAAGGATGGCAAATATGGGTTCACGAATGATGCATTTTGCAATCGCCCAACAGGTTAAACCGAAAGATCTTAATTTTATCTATGGGAGTTTGGCTCCCGATGTCAGCGGGCGAAACCGCCAATTTAAAGTACTGACACACTTTATGTCACCGAATACAGATGGTGTGACTTACACGATTCACCCAGAGTGGTTTGCCAATAAATATCGTAACCTACTGACACAGGATGCGTTTGTTCAAGGCTATTATGCACATTTGAGGGCCGATGAAATTTGGCTACAAACGGTGTTTAACCCGTTGATTCGACCACAGTTGAAATTAAACCGTGAGAGCAAACTCAAGCAGTATTATGCGGATTTTCATACTTTAAACCTGATGATTGCCAAACGTTATCAGTTGAGTATGCCAGCCTTGCCAACAAAAGGCAACACCAAGACCGTCGTAAATGAAATACGAAAAGGTGACTTGACTGGTGTGATCCAAGATCTACGCGATGATTTTGTGCCATTGCAGGAACGGTCATTAGTGATGCTGACAATGCCGGAAATTGAAAAATATATTAGTACGTGTTCAACTGAGATTCAAGCTGATTTGTCGCAACTTTGAGCGTACTCTAATTTAAGCCGAGTACCTCATCGATGGTACGTAGTACGCCATCCTCATCGTTTGTCCACTGTGTTGTGAATGGTGCAGCTGCACGAATGTTGGTGGCGGCGTTGGCCATCGCATATCCATAATCAGTGTGTGTCAACATGCTCAAATCGTTATCATTGTCGCCGAATGTCATCACTTCATTTGGCTGGATGTCCCAGTACTTTTCGAGAGCGGTTAAACCGACCTCCTTGCTTACATGACTGGGGATGATATCTAAACCGCCAAAACCGCTCGGCGTGGCGGTTAGCGTGTCTGGCAAATGTTGATTCAGGAATGTTGCACGGTTAGCAGCCAAGTCGTCTGACCAGACGAGATCCAGTTTGAAAATGTCGTCGTTGATGGCCGTCAAATTGTCACACAGTTGCAGACCCGAATAAAAGTAATTGGCTCCGGCAATGAGTTCGGGTGTGGTGTCTCGTTCGAGGTAAGCGCCATGGATACCAGAAGAAATGACCGAACCGCCAATTAAGTGCTCATCGTGGTGAATAAGTTGAAGTGCCACTTGCAGGTCGGAAGGCGCGATGGTTTCGGTGAAAATGGGTTGATTATCAATGGTCACGAGGCCGCCATTTTCTGCCAAAAAGGCGAGGTTGTCGTAGCCTGCAAACATGTCTGTCAGGTGGCGCATCTGGTTACCGCTTGCAATAGCAAACTTAATCTGTCGTGCGTTCAGTTGTTTGAGCACACGTTGAAAGTGCAGCTGATTAAAGTCGTGATCTGACGTGATAAACGTGCCATCGATGTCAGTGGCAATCATTTTTATTGTTGGCATGTGAGGTGTGCCTCGCTTTCCGGGTAATGTTAAATCACCACAAGCGTACCATGCGACCGTTGGGCATAGCAAACTAGGGTAAATAATCGAAAAATCGGCATCCTTACCAGTCCGTTTGGACCAGCAGGGATGCCGATTGACGTTTATAAATTAGGGCTAGTGAAAAACATCTTCCTTGCTGTTGACGTACAGTGCAGCAGCAATCGTTAAGAGTGAAATCACTAAGAGGACGAGCATCAGTAAATTCCAACCGCCCAGCATTACGTGCAGTGTGCCGTAAGCGATGGGGCCGACCGCTGCGATCAAATAACCGAGCGATTGTGCCATGCCAGATAAATCAGCGGTTTCCTGTGGTGTCCGGGTCTTTAAATTAAATAACGTCATGGCCAGTGCAAATGAAGCGGTCGTGGCACAACCCAAAATGACACAGATAATGGCGAAGTACCAGATCGTATGAATTGGTAACAGTAGGCCACCGATACCCAAGACGAATCCAGCACCAATCGTCATTAACAGCCAAAACTGATTCTTAACCCGTGCTGAAATTAATGGTACCGCATAGGCAGCTGGCAATGAGGCAATCTGATACAAACCTAATAGCAGGCTGGCCGTGTTTGCAGAAACACCACGGTCCGTCATTAGGGTTGGCAGCCAAGTAATCAGTGTGTAGAACACAAATGACTGTAGACCCATAAAAATGGTCATCATCCACGCGGTTGGTTGCTTCCAGACGGATTGACGCGGTGCCTGGTTTGCATTTTCATCAATTGGCTGCGCCTTATGGTTATAACGTAAGTTTGGAATCCAGGTAATGATGTTAATAATGGCTACGATGGAGAAAATTTGAATCGTCAATTGCCAACCGATTTTACCGGCCAATGGAGCCGAAACACCGGCTGAAATGGCAGAAAAAAACGTCATGGAAAATGAGTAGAGACTCGTCATCTCACCAATTTTTGTTGGATAATTTTCAGCTACCAATGCCGGCAGTAGCACGTTTAAAAAGGCGACACCAATCCCAACTAGTAATGTCCCGATAATCAGTGCTGTGGCGGAATATACCCGCATCCAGTTACCAATTACCAGTACAATAAGCGCAAAGAGTAACGCAACTTCAGTACCCACCTTGGCGGATACGCGAGGGGCAATCGGGGACAGAACAGCGAAACACAATAGGGGGATAGTGGTTAAACTACCGGCTAGCCCACTTGATAAGTGCAGCGCATGTTGAATGGGTGTCAAAATTGGCGGAATGACCGTGATGACCATTCGCAGACTTGATCCCAACAAAATAATGCCGAGTAACAACCAACTGCTGTGTTTGACTGCCTGTTTCGTTTTGTCAGACATGAAACTAAACCTCCTCAATGAGGATAAAATATTTTGTTTGAGTTATATTATGACGCGATATAGTTGGCAGGCCTAAGCCAGTTCAACAGCGTCATGGCCGAACAATGCGACCGTCTTAGTTTACACGCGATTGTTCATTTCAGCAACAAACAAGCTGATGAGAGAAATATAAACTTCCTAATGTCTGAGAATTAGCGGGAAAAACGTGTATGCTTTAGCTAACGAAAATTGAAACTAAAACGAGAAAGCCCCTGATGATATGAGCAATAAACCGGTGCAAGATGATTAAGAATCAACAGATTAAGGACAAACTGCATTGGAGTGACTAAAAATGAATAATTTAGATTTAAAAACGATTGTGGATGCCATGTTAATTGCGCCAAACGGACGTTTAGTGCAAGAGCATCAAACTGCTTATCGAATCGCTTTGGCTAAAGATTGGCAGATTCAGCCTGGGGCACGTTTGCTGGAACTGGGTTGTGGTCAAGGCGACATGACCGCGGTTTTAGCAGCAGCGGTGGGTGAGCATGGTCAAGTGGTCGCCTACGATCCAGCACCTAGAGATTATGGTGCACCGATCACAATCGGTGATGCTCAGGACCATTTAGCAATTTCCAAATTTGGTCAACAGTTGGACGTTCACTTAGCCACTGATGTGTTGGATGATACGGTCACATACCCAGATAATTATTTTAATGGATTAGTGATTGCACACGCATCGTGGTATTTCGATAGCCTTGATGTTTTGCTGACAACGTTGAAAAAGGTAGCACCTTGGTGCCGGCAAATCTTCTTTGCTGAATGGGACATTACACCACGATTAGTCAGTCAAATCCCCCATCAACTAGCTGTTTTGATTGAAACACAACTAGCCACCTTTACGCCGAACAGTTTTGCAAACGTACGCACGCTGGTCGCAAAAGAATGGGTCGTTAAGGCGTTGAAACAGCTCGGTTATGGGGTGAAAACACAGCAGCAGAATTCATTGGCAATGGAAGATGGTTACTGGGAAGCCAGTTACACAGCGGAAACGGGTTTGTCGGCGGTCGCTAAAATGGATCTGCCAGATAAGTTTAAGCAACTTATGCAAACGGAAATTCAAACTTTGCAATCGTATGATTTAACGCAAATGAAGACGTTAGACAGTTTCGTGATAACCGGAACACGTGCATAAACAAAAAGATAACCGTTTAATCTGCCCATTTTTGAAGGCAATTAGACGGTTATCTTTTTGATTACGGTCGATTGGTAAGTTTGGTAGCTAATGGTTCAAAACTCTATGTGAGTCGGTTGTTACGGCAGGAAAACAACTTTAAAGGTGAGTGCTACCACTGTTGATTGATCTGTGAAAGTTGTGTTAATCGCTTTTGCTTGAGCGGTGAAACGTGCGCGTTGAGTTGTCCGCCAAGTTGTTAGCTGACGATCGTCAAGGCCTTCAAAGTACGCATGTTCAGCCGTGACCTGATCAAACGGCATTTGCTGTACAGCGACGTATTGCAAAATAGCAACGGCGTGAACGGAACCATCATATAGAATTTCGTAACCGTCGTGCGTTGTTGGAACGGGTTGTTTATCGTATTCGTACAGTGCTGCCAAGGTCGTGGTGGCCTGTTTTAAACCCGCAACAACTTTCATGGCCTCGATGTCTGCCGTTTCTGATCCACCACCAAACGACCATGAGCGATGTGGTGCATTAGCTGCTTTTGGGTGAGCAGCGATAAATTGTTGCCATAATTCGTCTGCGTTTAGTGACATGAGTGAGACCTCCTTGGTGATGATGTTTCTTTGTATGTAGTGTGGGTTACGTCCTTTACTACTACATAGCGATAACGCTGGTGCTTATT
>DMZB01000301.1 GCA_003482405.1 Lactobacillus sp.
GACAGTTGCCAGTCCTTTGTCAATCACCAGGGATTTGGCAACCTGATTTTGGTTAATATGCGAATTGTCATTGATCGTTAGCAAGATACAAGCAGCTGTGGGATTCAGATTGTGCGCTTTGAACAATTTTCCCGTATCTTTATAATACTGACGATGCAAAATCGAAATGTCCTGTGCGAGGTAGCCAATGTCTTTCAAATTAATTTCCTTTCGAGTTTTGAAATATTATTCTTAGACTAGCATTTTTTTGTTGACAATTCAACATAACGGCATTATCTTTAAACCTATGTTGAATTATCAACACATAAAATAAAGAGGTGTCGAGATATGGCAAATAATAAACGTGGTTCCCAAGCTTTGATTCAATCGATGATTAACCAACACATCCAATATGTATTTGGAATTCCAGGCGCAAAAGTTGATCAATTATTTGAAGATCTTCAGTATTCTGATCAGCCAAACGCGCCCAAGCTGATTGTGACGCGTCATGAACAAAACGCTGCTTTTATTGCAGCAGGGATTGGCCGCTTAACGGGAAAGCCGGGAGTCGTTGCGACGACCTCTGGGCCCGGTGTCTCTAATTTAGTGACGGCGCTTATGACCGCCACCGCTGAAGGCGATCCCGTAATCGGACTTGGTGGACAAGTTCCCCGAGACGACCTCGCCCGATTAACCCATCAAAGCATCCCCAGTAAAGAGTTGATGAACTTCGCGGCTAAAAGTAGCGTTGAAGTCCAAGATCCAAATAACCTTTCAGAAGTCTTTACGAACGCCTATAACACGTCTGTTTCCGGCAAACCTGGTGCCGCTTTTATTTCACTACCCGCCGATGTCTTAAGCGAAACGGTTAACCGGCCAGAAATGGCTCAACTCCAGGAAGCAGAACAAACCCAAACATTTAGTAACACTCTCAACAAAATAGTTGATATGCTGACACATGCCAAGCTTCCAGTGATACTAGCCGGAATGCGGGCATCCTCACAACCCGTAACTGATGTGCTCCACCAACTGTTGGCCAAGGTTTCACTACCAGTCGTTGAAACTTATCAAGGAGCCGGTGTCATTTCTCACGAATTTGAAGCCAATTACTTTGGCCGCGTTGGGCTGTTCAGAAATCAAATTGGTGATACGTTATTAAAGAAAAGTGATTTGATCATCGCACTGGGTTACGATCCGGTGGAATACGAAGCACGAAATTGGAACATTGAACACAACGACCAAATCATTCACATTGATACGATCGCACCTGAATTGACGATTGATTATCAACCTGACGTTGTCATTGAATCAGATATTGCAGGAACGGTGACGGCCTTAACCAATACATTACCAACGGATTATAAGCTGTCAGAATCAGCACATCAGGATTTGGCAAAACTTCGAGAAGAATTCGACGGCCAAAGCGATGTTAAAACAAACCCGAAACCAGGGACACTCCATCCGTTAGAAATTGTGAATACCCTGCAAAAGGCAGTCGACGATGACACTACGGTTACGGTCGATATCGGAAGTCACTATATTTGGATGGCACGCCATTTTCGAACATACCAACCACGCCACTTACTTTTTAGTAATGGGATGCAAACATTAGGTGTTGCCTTGCCATGGGCGATTGCCGCCGCATTGGTGCGGCCTAATCACCAGGCTGTTTCAGTTTCTGGGGATGCCGGATTCCTGTTCTCCGGTCAAGAATTAGAAACGGCAGTCCGTTTGGGACTTAACATTGTGCATGTGATTTGGAATGACGGCCATTACGACATGGTAAAATTTCAGGAAGAAATGAAATATGGCGTTGACGCTGCGGTAGACTTTGGTCACGTAGATTATGTCAAATATGCAGAGGCGTTTGGCGCAACTGGACTACGCGTTGAAAAGCCAACCGATTTAAACAAAGTTTTAGATGAAGCGTTTAACACGAAGGGTCCAGTGATTGTTGACGTTCCAGTCGATTATTCACACAATCAGGAACTTGGGAAAACGCTGTTGCCTGATCAATTCTAGAAGTAAGCAATTTTAAAAAGGTTTATCAAGATGGAAGGAACTTCATGATGAAAGATGTGCAAACATTGTATCAACATGGTACGTTAGCTTTGTTAGTGCCTGGTTTATTTGATGGCACGATTACCACCAGCGATTTGTTAACCCATGGAGATACGGGCATTGGAACGCTTGCAGGACTTGACGGGGAAGTCGTCATTATTAACGGGCAGGCGTTTCAAGCAGCCGCCGATGGCACAGTCAATGCCGTCACTGATGAGATGACCATGCCATTTGCATCAGTGCACACATTCGACTCACAATTGCCAACGACACCAGTGGCTGCAATGACGATGATGGCGTTTACTGCGTGGTTGAAACAGTTTGCTGGGCTCAAAAATGCATTTGCCGGTATTGTATTAACCGGGACGTTCAATCACGTGCATGTTCGCGTTGCCCCCAAACAAGTTAAACCGTATCCACCGCTCACTACGGCCACGGCGAGTCAACCAGAATTCACTCGTAATGATGTAACGGGTACAGTCATTGGTTACTTTGCGCCAGAGCTATACGCTGGCGTAACTGTGGGTGACTTTCATCTGCATTTTATCAGTGATGATCGTCAATTTGCCGGTCATTTATTGGACTTCGCCATCACGACAGGTGAGGTCGTCACACAGGTGCTACCAAATTTACTGTTGCATTTACCCACTGACAATGCGGACTTCATGCACGCGGATATTGATCTACAGGGTTTGAATGAATCAATTAATCAAGCCGAAAGATAAACCAAGAGACTAAAAGATGATTGCAAACACGTTTGCCTTTT
>DMZB01000137.1 GCA_003482405.1 Lactobacillus sp.
AGGCCTCCAACATTTCGCAAGGGCAGCGACAGTTATTGACGATTGCCCGCGCATTTGTGGCTGATCCTGAGATTCTGATTTTGGATGAAGCAACGAGTTCTGTTGATACACGGACTGAAGTTCAGATTCAACACGCGATGGAACAGTTGCTACAAAATCGGGCGAGTTTCGTGGTTGCCCACCGTTTGTCCACGATTCGTAACGCAGACAATATCATCGTTATGAACCATGGTGCTGTTGTTGAAACTGGGAATCATGATGCATTGATGGCCGCAAATGGATTCTACGCGGATCTTTACAACAGTCAGTTTGCTGGTAACATCAGCATGAGTGAAGGGGAGGAATCGTAATGCAACACAAGACAATTTTTGGCGTTGTCGCGACAGCCTCAGTTCTTCTACTGGCTGGTTGTGGGCGAACATCTTTGACGACCACGCATGACACCTACCATCAAGACGGGATGGTTGCTGCTGTAAAAGGGCATACCACAGCCAATCGTGTGAGCTACAAGATTGGTGACCACAGCTCTAAATCGACTAAGGTGCGCAATAATACGTTTGTCATTCAGGTACCAAGTACGACCAAACGTCAAACTGTTAAGCTAACAGCTACAGGCACACATAAGACCGTGTACGTAGCCGGTGCGAAGTCGTTAGCAGATTACCAGACGTTGCAAAAGACGTTTAACCAATCACTGACGGGTTCCAAACTGAGCAAGGCGGATCGCTTGAAGGCCGGTGAACTACAAAAGTTGGCTGCCACGCTGAAAAAACAACCAACGCCTGAGCTGGCCGCACAAGCCGGCGAGTTGCAGAAATCTGTTCAAGCCTCGATGGCGACTGCTAAAAAGTCGGTCAGTGGTCAATTGATGCCAACCACAACACCAGTTAACGGTGTCTCTGATGTCGTAACGACCAAGGATTACCACATTCGAATGAATATTCAAGATGGTCATGTGATGGGTGCAACGATGATTGTCCCAACCGCTGGTTTTAAGCAAAAAGCGACTCAGAAGAAATTCGGTACAAGTTTTGCATTACTAGCAAACGGTGTCGGTGCAAACACGAAGGACGTCATGAAGGCGTTTGGTAAAGAAACCAAGAAATTAAAGAACGGGTCGACTTCAATTGATCCGATCTATTCCAAGGGTGTCAAATTCACAATTGGATTATCACCCAAGGATATTTATATTTTTATCGTGAAGTAACCAGTTAAAACAAAATCGTCACGCAACGAACAAATTTCTGCTCGTTGCGTGACGATTTTTTGATTATTGCATAAATACGATGGCAAAAATGAGAGTTTGATCTGGTACCTGTGCGAATTCGATTAAAACGGGTCCAAATAATTGTAAAATGGTGACACTTTTTTTAAAGTAATAAGCATAAGGGCATTATTGATTAGACACGTGTGATTGTTTGACGGCTGACTTATTAAGACACCGTTTCATCTTGGCTTAATGACAACAAGTGTGGCCGACCGTAATAGTAACCTTGTCGAAAAATAATCCCCATGTCGTTAGCGATGCCATCATCGACAGCGTCTTCGATGCCTTCGAGAATCAGGCGTTGATTGTATGTTTGGGCAATTGTCTGCCAGGCTTGCAACTGAGTGCGGATTTCCGGAACTCTGAGGTTGCATTTAAAGTTTTGCAGGGCAAACTTTAGTTCATTGGCGTGGGGCAGGAGCGTCTTAATGTCGTCGTAATGGTTATGACCAGTGTCGACATCATCCAAGCTGAACCCCATGCCTCGGTTAGTGAGTCGTTTGATTTGTGGAATCAGCTCGTCGTTACTAAACGGGATGGTTCCCTGCCGCTCGGTCAGTTCGACCACCACTCGCATTGGCCGCAAACGTTCTTGGGCATCGATGACAGACTGAGTGATGGCATCGTTCATTAACTGGCGTCGGTCAAGGTTAATCGAAACGGAATGGATTTTTAACGATAACTGTTTAGTGGTCGCAACAAATAAGTCGGTCCAATCAGGCGGTGAAATCCGATCAAAGGATGTCGGGATCTGCCAACCGTCAACTGTGTGTTCCTTCAGCAACAGCTCATAACCGACGATGGAATTAGTTGCACTATTCAATTGCGGTTGAATGAAAAAACGAAACATGGGCATGCCGTCCTTTATTAGCATCTTTATCTGAATTTTGGGTCATTATTGCGAACTACTTGACCTATGTTACAGTTGCTGGTTAACTGTGGTCAAGTGTTTAGAATCGTTGATGTAATCAACTTTGTCAATAGTTCTGTGTCTAAAAGTGATAGTGGAAAAACTTTTTATAAAGTTAATTTTAAGGTGAGGTCGTTATAGTGACCTTATTACTGTAAATTTCTTTATGAAAGTCATAAGTAAATAAAACATTTTTTGGGGATGATCTTTCATGAAAGTAGTTGTAGTGGGTTGTACACATGCGGGCACAGCAGCGGTTAGCCAGATGTTGGCCAGCCATCCAAACATAGACGTGGATGTTTATGAGCGACATGATAACATCTCTTTTTTGTCATGTGGAATTTCACTATTTCTTGATGGTCGAGTGCAACGGCTGGAGGACATGTTTTATTCCAGTCCTGAAGCGCTCACCAAGTTAGGTGCACACGTGCATGTCAAACATGATGTTTTGAAAATCGATGCGCAGACACAAACAATCGTAGTTGAAGACCTTGTCACGAAAAAAGTCACGACAGTTGCTTATGACAGATTGGTAATGAACACGGGTTCACTAGTCACTGTGCCACCATTAAAGGGCATTGATTCGAGCCGGGTTCTAATGTGCAAGGACTACGATCAGGCCCAACAGATCTATAAGACTGCGGCAGAAAACAAGCACATTACAATCGTTGGTGCTGGGTACGTTGGTGTCGAACTGACGGAAAGTTACGCCAGCACGGAACACGTTGTCAGTTTATTTCAGAATCACCAACAGATTTTGGTTCATTCTGTGGACCAAATGCTGTCTGAAAACATTGCACAACGATTGGTTGATCATGATGTGGACATGCATTTAAATGAACGGGTGACCGGCTTTAGTGACGATCCAGACGGCGACGGTATTCTCGTTGAAACGGCGACGGGCAAATATCCTACAGATCTTGCAATTGTAGCAACCGGTTTTATGCCTAACACCGATTTGTTGGCTGGTCAGGTGGATATGTTGCCGAATGGCGCTATTTTGACCAATGATTACATGCAAAGCTCCAATCCAAATATTTTTGCAGCCGGCGATGCGTGTGCAGTGCACTTTAATCCTACAAATGAGAATCTATATGCACCTTTAGCGACAAATGCGGTTCGACAAGGTACATTGATTGGCCTGAACTTGCTGGAACCAACGCAAAAGTATATGGGTACGCAGTCCACATCGGCGATGGAAATTTTCGGTAGTACGTTGGCCACGACAGGCAGTACGTTAGCGCACGCGCAGAGTCTAGGCATTAACGCGGCCACTGCAACGTATGAAGGTAATTACCGGCCCGACTACATGCCATCGACGGCCAAATTGACGATTGCGCTGGTGTACGACCGTGATTCACGCCGTATTCTTGGTGCCCAACTATTGTGCGAACATGAAATTGCGCAGTCGGCTAATGCACTGTCTATCTGCATTCAAAATAAGAATACGATTGACGATCTGGCCTTTGTGGACATGCTGTTTCAACCTAACTATGACGAACCATTTAACTATTTAAATCAGGTGGCACAAGTGGCCGTTGCCCAGGAGTGTCAACGCGGTCGTTCACAAACCCACTACAGTCAACAGGCGGCCTCCGAACTATGAGACATATACGGATTAGAGATCACAAAGTACCGAGAGACAGAAGAATTAGAGCCAGCCGAGTGCTGACCGTCATCGTTAGCTTACTTGCTTTACTACAGCTTGGCGGCCCAGATTTGGTTGCACATGCGGACACAGATTCACAGTCGCTTGAGTCTGCCCACCAGGCTATTACAAAATTTGTGAACCATAAATTGCGCACTGCCCAAGGCATCAAAACTAATGTCAACGCTGGCGTTAATGCCGGTGGCGGCACAGCGAACGGTAATGAACTGTTGAGTGAATCAGCGGGATTATATCTGCAACATCTCGTTTTGACTAATCAGAAGGCTTCATTTATCAAGTTTTATCAACAAACAAAGCAGACATTTTACTCACATGGCCAGTTTAGCTATCGCTACAATCCTAAAACGCAGCAGCGTGCTGGAGTCAACGCGACACTTGATGATTTGCGCATCATTGGGGCACTGCAACAGTTTGATCACATATTTAAAACGACACGGTATCAAAAAGAAATTAAGACATTGTGGCATCATCAACAAAAGCAAGCCCTAAAGAAGGGACATGTGACCGATTTTTATGACCCCAAGACCAAAAAGCGGCCACAGACGGGCACACTGTCTTACTTTGACCTGGCGACTTTGAGAGCTTTAGAAGGCAACACCAAGATTTATCGCCAGCAAGTGCGGATTGTGCAGCGCGGTTTTATCAGTAAAGCCATGCCGTTTTACGCCCGCCGCTATAACTATCACACGCATAAGTATACAGCCGGCAATATCAACACAACAGAAGGGTTAGTGACGCTGTTGCATGTTGCTCAGATTGGTCGCTTGAAACCAGCCAGTGAGCGGTGGTTGTTGAAGCAGACGAAAGCAAAGACCTTGGTCAATCAGTATGACCAACACGGCAAAGCACTGACAGAGGATCAATCTGCCGCCAACTATGCATTGGTGATGATGATCGGTAATGCCAGCGGACAAAAGGGACTGCAACAAGCCGCACAACAGCAATTGTTAGCGATGCAAGTGACCAACACGGCCTCACCTTTAGCCGGCGGTTTTGGTGATGAAACAACCAATACGGCTTATTCGTTCAATAATTTGACGGCATTGGTGGCAATGGATGGTGTGACTCACTAATCTAATGTCGAGTTAAAAATTATCCACGAGCACACGACGATGACAACCCAGAGGAAGGGGATGGGCAAATGCGCGCACGGTTAACACGGTCTGTAAACGGTGGTTTGATTTGGTTTCGCACTCACATTTCACCGGCAACATTAGCGGTAATCTTGTCTGCGCTCATCGTGGCGTATTTGTTATTTATTTCCCCAGTTAACGGCTATGCAAATAACGGTGATTTTGATCGGGCAATCTATGTTAATGGCTTATATCGCTTGACTGGCAAGCCGTACTATTTCTTTACATATATGGTTCAGAAATATGGCATTATGCAATATTTTAATGATTCCTCCGCTGCCTTGTTTTCCTCGCAACCGTTGTTTATTAAAGCTGCAATCGTTTTAAACCAATTGTTTTATAGTACAAAGTTTTTTGACATTCGTTTCATGGGTATCGTGTATTATGTACTGTTTTTAGGTGGCATCTATTTACTTACAGAGTCACTGACATTTCCGTCAAAACGGTGGCGTAATTACCTCATCGCCTTGATGGTTGTGTTCGTCTTTGCAGACTCAGCTTATACGTTGTATTTTAATTCTTTTTTTGCTGAGCCTGGTATGTATGTCGCGATGCTGTACTCCTTCTCATCAGTGCTGTTACTGGCCAGGCATCGCTACAAACGCCGCTGGCCAATGGTGTTACTCTTTTTTGTCAGCACCGTTGTCTTGATTACAAATAAACAGCAAAATGCACCTCTAGCGTTAGGTTTTGCGCTAACAATGCTCAGTTTGCTATTCGTCTTTCACAAACGTGCGGAAAAATTGTATGTTTTGTTGGGTACAGTGCTGATTTTAGCTTCTGGGGTCGCGACGTACGCACTGATTACGAAGACGTTCAATAACATTAATGAGTACCAGTCGATGACGCGCGGTGTATTACTGAAGGCTAAAGATCCTGAAAAAGCGTTGACGCAAGGCGGCATTGATAGTCAGTTTGCCTTAACCCGGGGGCAAACGTACTTTGATCGGTACTCCCCGATCGATGTGAACGGGAAATATATGAGTAAACATTTCACCGACAAATTCAGTTTTATGTGGATTTTGAAGTATGAGCTCACGCATCCATCGGAATTTGGTGCGTTACTGAACCTCGCGGCTAAAGACGGCCAATTAACACAGGTCAAAGCCGTCAGCGATTATACCAAAAGCGCTGGACGGCCAGCATACGCGCAGACGCATTACTTTACGGCGTTTTCAACCGTTAAAGGAGCTTTTTTCCCGCGAACATTCGCTTTTTACGTCTTAGTTGCGTTTGCACTCATTGGGATCTATGCGTTTGGAGCCTATCACGGGATTCGCGATCATGATCCAGAGATGATTGTGCGACTAGCGTTAATTATCGCAAATATGGCGATCATCTTTATGACCTTTTTTGCTTCAGTTATTGGCGATGGGGATGCCGATCTCGCCAAACATCTCTTCATGGTGCCGTTGTGTACGGATTTGACCCTCGTTTTACTGGTTTCAGATTTGCTGAATCACCGGCTGTGGCACGTCTTTGAAATGCGGGGTGGTCAGCGATGAGACAACGCATTTACCGTGGAATTTTAGTTATCCTGTTAGTTTTTACCTTCATCACCTCAGCGACGGTCTCTGCCAGGGCCAAACCGATCACCGACGCACCGCGAGTATTGTTGGCGTACGATAGCGAGAACCAGACTAAAGATGGTCAGGTGAAAATCGATGCCATTCAGCGGTTACTGACTTCTCTAAATGTAGAAGTCCACACCATTCGTATCGACCAGTATCATGCTGGCGATATTAAGCGGCTACACTTCAAGGCGGTTATCACCATGATCAATTGGTCGCAGGCCAAACTGACAACATCGCGCTTTGCGAAAGATCGGGCGGCCTTTGACGGGTTGAAACTTCACATTGGTCCGGAAATGGCCGCAGATGAACGGCACTCACTCGGACTAGCGTTGCGGCCCCGTTATCACCAGCAGTATTGGTTGAAAGATTCACAATCATCGGCAAGGCAGTTGCTGGCGTTTAGCGAATCAGTGGCTGTGACACCAAGTGTGAGTGATGGTGTTAAAACGTTTGGGACATTGATTCCGCAAAGTCATGCAGCTGCGAAGGTGCCCTACGGTGTCATAAAAGGCAACAACGGCTATCTACCGTACTTTAGTGCCAATGGTTTGAGTTTTGTGGTTGCCAGCCGTTTGATTGCCCGTTTCTTCGGTAAAACGGCGTCCTATGAACCTTTACTGACGATTACGAATGTGACACCCTTTACGAACATGGATTTACTGCATGAGTTGGCAACTAAGCTTGAGGATAACGGGATTCCGTTTGCTGTCAGCACGACAAGCATCTCAGTCAATACAAATTTACCCGCCTATAAACGGTTCACGAGTGAGCTACAGTGGGTTGAGAATCATAACGGAGTCGTTTTTCTACGCACGCCGATTGTATATTACCCCAAAGCCAGCACCGAAAACCAATTAACGAAATTGATGCAAACGCAAATTCTGCGGTTGGTTGATCGACAGGTATTGCCGGTGGGCATGAGCGCGCCAAACTACTGGAACCAAGACTTGGTGTACCGGCCGGCAGCACTGTCCTACAGTAATAATGTTATTCTGACCGCTAATCCTAAGGAAACCAAGAATGCTTCGGCCGACAATACGGCTGGTGTGTACCCACGGACCTTTTACGGACTGAGTGAGCGGTCCTTAGAGACTGTTAATGACGGAACGAACCTAGCGCAGACAGCATTATCGTTTTCTTCTCCGACAGCCGTTACAATGACTATGCCAGACAGCAAAAAAGATCTCACCAGTCTGGTCAAACGTGTACGCGCAGCAAAAGTTAGCTGGTTAGATCCGAGCGCTGGTCGTTTTAGTGGTTCTACAGCGGTCAATCAACAGCGCGTGCACTATCGTAACGGGAACTATTATTTGAATGGTAAGTTGACTGTGATTCCGACTTACAATCCACCGAAGTCGACCAAACCGGCACCAGTTACGACAACGGGGGCGTTGAACACCTTCTTTAGTGTCGACGGTGTGTTCCTGTTCTTCTTCATGATTGTGGCGCTGATTGTCCTGTTTGCCTTTTACATCATTGGCCGGCAAGTTTACTTCAACATGTTTCGACGCAAGTAGGTGTTGTACGTAAGCGACCGGTTACTGCGTGAGTGGAGTCAGGCAGTAACAGAATTCCATGTCGGCAATAGTTAGTGGCGGTTTAGGCCACTTAGTATTGCGGGACGAACTTTGAGACTTGAACTGTAAGGCTCAAAGGCGAGGTTGAAGACGGCGAAGCTGGCTGAGACCGGTCCCATGGAATGGCGTTTCTGAATGACGAAACGGAAATAAAGTTTTGACACCCCGAATTGTCAAATTAAGT
>DMZB01000162.1 GCA_003482405.1 Lactobacillus sp.
ATTACTTTGAATGTAGATGCTAGTAGGTTCCGCCGTCCCTTTCGAAAAATGCTGTTGAACAATCCTAAATCCACGTTTGGCAGGGACATTGTCGGCAATTTCAACAGTATTGTCATAATCCAACATGCCATGACTCATTAAGGACAACGGCACCATAACAATGGCAACAACGACTAGTGTCAAAATCGGACGAATCATTGATGTGCTACCAAGTGCATGCCAAAGTTTGCTATTACCTTCGCCGGAGTTTTTACGAATTGGCCAGAACATGTTTGGCCCTAACACCGTCATAAAGAATGGGTTTAAGGTGAGTAAAACAGCCAGCAAAACAATGACCCCGATTGCAATACCAACCGCTGAACGGTACAGGGAGAACTTAGCAAAAGCAAGCACAGACATCCCAATCAAGACGGATAGACCGGAGTATAGAACCGTACGTCCACCAACGCGAATTGCGCTACTTGTGGCCTCGTGCGGATTCTTACCATGCGCCATTTCCTGTCTAAACTGGTTATAAAGCAGGATGTTATAATCCGTCCCAATCCCAAATAGCACGATGATAATGAAAACTTGCGTGAAGTTTGAAAATGGAAAGTTAAAGTACTGCACAAGGTTGGTTACGACACTAATCGAAACCAAACCGGACACGGCCACCGTTAATAACGAAATAATCGGTGTGATTGGTGAACGGAAGACCAATAACAGCACAACGAAAATGAATACGGCTGCAATAACTTCGGTTTTACGCACCCCAGCTTGTGTGGCATCCGAAAAATCTTGGTTGAGAATATCTGGACCTGTGATATAAGTTTTCACACCGCTGGTCTTAATTGCTTTCGTTAATTGCCGCCGAATGAGGACTCGAGTATGCACCTTAGTGAGCTTAACATTCATCTGAACCAGCTCAGTGGTTTTATCTTTAGACACCAACTGCTTTTTGGCAATCGTACTATCCTGAGCAGTCGTTAAACTCTTAATTTGATACTTGCTCTTATCCTGTTTAAGGTCACCAATCGTACGATTAATAGCCGCTTTTTGGTTATCAGTCAGCTTTTTATTGCCATTACTGAAGACGGCCACGATTGCAGTGGTGTTTTTTTGATCACTGCCCCACTTCGTTTGCATGTTTTTCGCACGAACACTTTGATATGTACTGGGAATCTTGGTCTGACCTTTATCGGCCACTAACTTGCCTGTATCCGGAGTCACCATAAGTGCGACCACTAGTACCACTAACCAGCCAATTAATCCCCAGACATGATTTTTCGTCATCCACTTCATGTTCCGTTTATCCTCCTAACACGCTACTTCCTGTGGCTCTCTACTGAGCCTCGGCATCTCTTTGTTTTCTTTTCAACGTTAACCATGGCGTCAAATCGATTGTGATTCGTTTGCCATTGCGATGTGGACATAACTCATCCAGTGAAAAAGCGGCCAGCTTCGATCTGAAACCGTTTTCAGCCTCAGCAAAGATTGCCAACGCTTCCTCTTTTGCGTCCCCAATGTTGTGATTTTCATCGAGCCAACCAATGTGGTAGCATTCCTCAAACGAAGGATCATCGGAAAGACCGAAAACACGATCAGCAAGGCCCGAGGATGCGCCAAACGGTTCGGTTCCCTCAATCGTATTAAATACATCCAGCATGCTGATTTGATCAGGTTCACGATTGATCACAAAGCCACCGGATTTACCGGAAACTGATCGCACCAATCCAGCACGGGAAAGATGCTGAATCACTTTTTTCGTATAGGAATCTGAAAATCCTAAACGCTGTGAAATTAACGTACTATGCAACGGTACTTCACGTTTTTGAATAGCCAGTAACATCAAAATACAAATGGCCTGTTCTAAACTTGGCTTGGCTTTCATAAAATTCTCCAGACTTTTTAAACAAGACAACGGGTATCCTTTTTTGATTAACAGGATACAGTGTATCCTCTTTAAAAATAAATTCAAGGTTAAATTTTTACTGAATGTTTGTCCACTTCTTCAGGATTCGCTATACTATCAACATTGGTAACCGGTTACAACGTAAATAAAAAGCGAGGCAAATTATGGCATTTGTAACGGAACACTATATTTTAGCGGTGGATCAAGGGACGTCAGCGTCACGCGCCATTATCATCAATAAAAATGGCCGCAGGGTCACTGCTGCTTCGCAAGCATTGCCACAAATCAATCGCCACCCAGGTTGGGTCGAACACGATCCCAACTTATTATGGAATTCTGTTCAATCCGTGATTTCATCCGTCCTGATCAATGCCGGTATTCATCCGGACCAAATTGACGGTGTGGGCATTGTGACGCAACGTGAAACAACGATTATTTGGGACCGTACAACCGGCGAACCCATTGCACCAGCAGTTGGTTGGGGATCTAAGCAGACCGATAACGTGACGCGCCAGCTTATTAAAGACGGCTACGGCGACATGATTCACCAAAAAACCGGCCTATTCATTAATTCTTACTTCTCAGCGGCCAAAATTCGCTGGTTGTTAGATCACGTGGACGGTGCACAAGAACGCGCTGAAAAAGGTGAGTTATGTTTTGGAACCGTTGATTCGTGGCTGGCTTGGAAGCTTTCCGGTAGTGCACTTCATGTCACCGACTATTCAAACGCCAGCAGAACCATGCTATTTAACATTCATACGCTGGATTGGGACGACGAAATCTTAAAGTTAATGAATATCCCCCGTGTAATGTTGCCGACGGTTAAGTCTTCATCCGAAGTTTATGGCCATACCCAAAACTACCAGTTCTTTGGTGCTGAAGTGCCAATTGCAGCACTAGCCGGTGACCAACAGGCCGCGTTGTTTGGTCAAATGGGTTTTGAAGAGGGCGTCGTAAAGAACACGTACGGGGCTGGTGCCTTTATCGTGATGAACACTGGGCACAAACCACTCATTTCAAATAACGGCTTATTAACGACCATCGCCTATGGCCTTAATGGTGAAATTCAGTACGCGCTCGAAGGCTCAATCTTCGTTGCTGGTTCGGCAATCGGCTGGCTCCAAGATGAAATGAAAATGATTCCTGATGAGCCAGCTGCAAAACGTGCTGCCCTGGCCTCCACCAACCACGACGAAGTGTACGTGGTACCTGCCTTTTCTGGTCTGGGCGCACCATATTGGGACGAGGATGCCCGTGGCGCCGTTTATGGTATCACCCGTGGCACCACACAAAACGACTTCGTCAAAGCCACCCTTCAATCCATTGCCTATCAAACCCGTGATGTTATCGAAACCATGCGCAAGGATACAAACCTGTCCATCCCACGTTTGAAAGCTGATGGTGCATCCTCACGCAATACCTATCTCATGCAATTTCAAGCTGATATTCTCGACATGGAAATTGACCGTTCCGCTGACGAAGAAACAACTGCCTTAGGCGCTGCGTTCTTAGCCGGATTAGCGGTTGGCTTTTGGGACAACATCGACGACTTGCAAAAAATTTACCAAGAAGGCAAAACGTTCTCACCAAACATGCCAAATGACCGCCGCCAACGCTTGTACAAAGGTTGGCAGACGGCGGTCAAGGCAACAGAATTGTTTAAGATATAACGAAGTACAATATTTAAATTAAAAGAGCGTGAACAACCTCGGGTGAGCCCGAGCAACAATTAGAAAAGCCCTTCGTATAGGCGAGCTTTGCCTATATGGAGGGCTTTTCAGGTTGTGCACAGTGGCTCAGAGGTTGTGAACGCGTTTATGGCAATTTCTTATCCGCATGATTCTTTGCGGTTGAAAAGAAATTGCCCACCGCCACTTAGTCAAAATTACCGCAAACCAGTTATGTCCCACGGAATGGCAG
Organism: Lactobacillus sp.; assembly: GCA_003482405.1. GTDB lineage: Bacteria > Bacillota > Bacilli > Lactobacillales > Lactobacillaceae > Furfurilactobacillus. The sequence continues at coordinate 3,812 of DMZB01000162.1, forward strand.
CCCAGTTTGGCGTAACGAAATCAATACACTGACGTTAACATTACATCCGTTTGAACATAGTTAGAAAACTTTTTTCACACACGGGGGCAATTGATGTAAATTTTTTAAATTTCATTTTGGTGGACCAGACCAATGCGAACCGTTGATTTAATCAGTTTTCACAACTGATACACGCCCTTAATCTAATGTAAACGGTTGCGCACAGTGGTGCATCGCGCCAGATATTGTTATATAATGAACCAGTCAACGACAGAAAGCGGTTTCGTTTTCTGTCACTGCGAAATCCTACATTTACAGGCATTTAAGGAGTGAAAACCGTGGCAACAGAATACAGCTCATTGTTTACTTTCTTTGGGGGTACCGGTGACCTTGCAAAACGCAAGCTGTACCCATCCCTCTTCAAACTTTACGTACGTGGTAACTTAGGTGAACATTTCGCCGTTATTGGTACTGCACGTGATACTTGGACTGACGAAAAGTTCCGTGAAATCGTCACCCAATCCATTCAGGCGGACCAGCCTGATGCAGACATGCATGCAGCAGAAATCTTTGTTTCACATTTCTACTACATCGCCCATGATGTTACGGATAAGGCGCACTACGCTGTGATGAAGGACCTTGTTGAAAAGCTGGACAAACAGTACAGCATCAACGGCAACCGGATCTTCTATCTGTCCATGGCACCACGTTTCTTTGGTGAAGTTGCCTTGAACTTAAAGTCAGAAGGTTTGTTGTCTGACAACGGTACTAGCCGTTTGGTTATTGAAAAACCATTTGGTACAGACTACACTACTGCCGAAACATTAAACGACCAATTATCAGGTGCGTTTGACGAAAAGCAAATCTACCGAATCGACCACTACCTTGGTAAGGAAATGGTTCAAAACATCCAGGCATTACGTTTCGGTAACACCTTCGTTGAATCCCTGTGGAACAACCGTTACATTGACAACGTCCAAGTCACTTTGAGTGAAAAACTTGGTGTTGAAGACCGTGCCGGTTACTATGATACTGCTGGTGCCTTACGTGACATGGTGCAAAACCATATCATGCAGATCGTTTCACAGTTGGCGATGGAACAACCTGTTTCATTTACCGACGCTGATGTCCGTGTTGAAAAGATCAAGGCATTGCGTTCACTGCGGGTTTACAGCCCTGCCGAAGCGGCCAAGAACTTTATCCGCGGCCAATACGGTGCTAATGATTCAGAACCTGCCTACCGTGACGAACCAAACGTACCAAAGGATTCACACAACGACACGTTTGTTGCCGGTAAATTATTATTCGACAACTACCGCTGGTCAGGTGTCCCATTCTACGTCCGGACTGGTAAACGCTTAGCTGATAAGTTCACACGGATCGACGTTGTCTTCAAGAAACCTTTGATCGACATCTTCGCCTTCCCACAAAACCGTGACAATTCATTGGCACCTAACGTTTTGACCATCTATGTTGAACCAAACTCAGGATTCTCTCTGCAATTGAACGCTAAGACTGCTGGTCAAGGCTTTGAAACAGAACCAATCCACTTGGACTTCCAACAAGATGTTGCCCAAAAAGAAGAAACACCAGAACCATACGAACGTTTGCTGCATGATACCTTAAAGGGTGACCAGACAAACTTCGCGTCATGGGATGAAGTTTCTTATGCTTGGAAGTTCGTTGACGTTATCCAGAAGCTCTGGGACACAGAATCACCAGACTTCCCTAACTACGTTTCAGGCTCCATGGGTCCTGCTGCATCAGATGAATTGTTGCAACGTGACCACCGTGCTTGGGTATACCGTTTGAACCGGTAATTTTATCCATAAACAACTAATGACTTAAAACAGCTCTTCGACAAAAATTGTCGGAGAGCTGCTTTTTTTCCTGTACATGTTTGATAAAACTAGGCCTGGGTCAAAAAGTCACTGGACTCAAACGCTGGGTGCGGATACTTGTAAAATCCTTCTCCACTAGCAACACCAGTTTTGCCCTTATCAAGGTAGTCGCGCTTCATCATCGCGGCCAATTCTTTAAAGTCATCACTACCAGTCGTCGCGGCATAGTTCACAATAATGTTGTAAACCGTCTGAATTCCGACAACATCAAGAATTGCGAACGGTCCCATTGGCGCGCCGGTTGCAATCATCCAGGTTCGATCAATGGTCTCAAAGTCACCCACACCCTTCAGAAAGAGCATTTGTGCGGCATTGAGAAACGGCACCAAAATACTGTTCAAAATATAACCGGCCTGTTCCTTTTTGACCAGAATTGGAATCATCCCAATATCACGGGCAAACTGAACGACCTCTTGGTAAATATTCGCATCAGTGCCGGCATGACCCATGATTTCAGCTGTATTGTTCTTCCAAATCTCATTTGCAAAGTGTAGTGCTAAAAATTGTTTGGGACGACCCGTGACCTCAGCAAACTGACTTGGTACTAGCGTGGATGAATTAGAGGCAAAAATCGTCTTCGCTGGTGCAACTGCAGCCAACTGTTGATAAAACTTTGTCTTCAAATCAACAACCTCAGGAATCGCTTCAATAATCAAATCAGCATCCTTCACCGCCTCTGCAAGATCCGTCGCATAGTGAATCGCTGCCGGCGTGTTGCGCGCAACTTTTTCTGCATCTTGAATCCGTTTGATAATAACATCTGGTAAACCCGGCAGCAAATTTTCGTTATAGTCAGTTCCTTCGATTAAGCTGCTAAAATTCGTTTGAGACGCACCAATATTGGATGCGTAGATTTCAGCCAAACCACCAATACGAGTCTTTGCTTTATCGATCACCGCGTCATTAATATCATAGATTGTGACATCAAATCCTTTAAACGCGATCTGAAATGCAATTTGGCTCCCCAAAACGCCACTACCAGCGACGGTTACATGCTTAATTGACATCAACTTCACCCTCCTAAATGATGATCACTATGTGTCAACAATATCTCAGTGTTACCGTACCTCTACGACGTTTCCGACGGGTAATAATCATACTTTTGAAGACCACGTTTTTCATGGCAACGCTAGCTGAGAATGTAAAGTGATTTGATTAAAGTCATGCCGTCTTCTTGACACTTTTCATCAAGTCGTGATCACAAGGTTCCCGCAAATTACTTATTCAGAAATTTGGTGAAGTACATTGGTGAGGCAAATCCATATTCGGTCTTTTTGCTACGGAAGAGTCTTTCTGGCAGAAGAATCTCGAAGAGTGCCATAGCGAGTAACATCACAATCGTCAACAGCCAATCCGTTCCGGTCACTGTCGCATGTTGAATCAGGTCAACAATCATCGCAATTGCGGTAACTCCAAATCCAAGATATGCAGAAGCCATCCCTGGATTATAAAGCGTCTTCTTTCCCTTACTCTTAAAACGTTTGTACATCGTAATTCCAAAGAACGTGTGCATGAACACTTCGAGCAAACAGAAGCCACAAAGCGCCATGACCACCCAGTTATATTGATAAAAGAATGTGCTACTCAAGTAAACCACTTCAGCAATGCAAACCGTTAACATATCCGTTAATCGGCTCATTGGGTATTTGTTGGGCAAATCTGATCCGAAACTAAGGTTATATTGATAGTGAAAACCGCCGGGTAGCTGCCATTCTTCACAGGCATGAATTGGCAAAATAATTGAGACCAACCACACAAGTTTAAAACGTAAACTCCAGTCCTGACCCTTAATAACTAGGATCATTAAAAGAACGATTCCAAGTAAATACAAAACATTCAACCAAATTTTATCCCATTTTTTTAACATATCCGTTCCTCCCCTACTTTGACTGCAAATTTTTTGCTAACGGCTTGCGTGTCCAGACACTCAGCTACCACATTTCTAAAAATAAAGTACTATAATGTTTTAAATGGAACAATAGTTTCAGAACTTATAGAACAAAGGGCCGGACTTTTGTTTCGATACTCCAAAAAAGGAGAGGATAAAATGTATCACGTTAGCTCAGATAAACGAGTGCAACGTTCCGCAACGTTGATTACACAAGGCTTTCACGATTGTTTACTCAAAAAGAACTATCAGGACATCACGGTTTCCGATATTTTAAAGGCCTCAACGGTTGGTCGAGCGACCTTTTACCGACTGTTTGATTCAACGCGTGATATCCTCGAATATGAATGTGATTTGATGTTTGCTCAAATCAATAGCCGATCGAGTACCGATAAAAGTGCAAAAGAAAACCTGCTGTTAGACATCGTGACCTTTATGCAGCACGACATTCTCTTGGAGGCACTGGTTAAGTCTCAACAAACAAGCATTATCTCAGATGCAGAGCAACGACATATTGAACACAATGCGCTGTTTCAAAATATTGAGTCAATTTCTGGCTACGAACGCGATTTCTATATGTCGACGCTGACGTACTTGCTCGTCAGCACACTTTCGACCTGGATAAAACATGATAAAAAAGAAGATGCAATCGAATTGTTTTCGGCTTTGCAAACGGCCATTCACATGGTAGACAAGACCATCGAAAATATTGCTAACCAAAAATAAACACGATTGCTCGACACAAAAAAACATCATTGCGAAAATGCGATGATGTTTTTTGTTTCGTATTGCTATTTAATTTGATTGATAAATCGACCTCAGACCGGCAATGTCGCCACTCGTAAGTTGAACCCGACCCTGGGTGACCGGATACATAACAGAATTTGGATCACTGCTATGGTCTAACCCTAGCACGTGACCAATTTCATGAATGGCAACAGCCTCGTTATAGGAACTTAGGTAAGCAGTATTGAGCTTGGCACTCCCGTGGTTAATGGCATTGGCACCACTTAAATTTGTTTGAATGATTTCTGGGCCACCGTGACCAACTTCAACGGCGCCGTCACTAGCAGCCTGGGAAACTTCGTGATATGTGCTCAGCGTTAGCTGGTTCTGACCACTACCCGCTTGACCTGGTTTAAGCGTTACAATCCCTGTCGCATTGTAAACGTCGATGGCTTGTGCAAACGCCTGACGGACAGCCGGTGAATCGGTTGATGCATAGCTATAATAGTACGTCGGTTGCAAACGGACATTGCTGACAATGGATTCCACAGGCGTTGCGTTAGCATCAGCTGGCTTGGCAGTAGATTTTGCCGTGGATGCAGCAACGTGTGGCGTCGAGGCTGTGTTGGTACTGGACTCTTGCTGTGTTGGTTGAATCGAATGCGACTGTGATCGCGCATTTGCATTGAGATTGATCGAAGTTATTAATGTGTTGACTTGGGTTTGCGCTTTTTGAACTATTTGTTGCAAGCTTTGTATACTAAACTGACTTGAAAGTTGTTTAGACAGGGCCGGCCGATTATTTAAAAACACTACCGCGCCCACAAGGACGGCGATAATGACTAAAAACCGTCCAAAATGATTCCGATGCATTTGCGATTTCCTCGATAAAATTCCTAGTTTCTACCCTGTTGATATTGATACCCACACATTATAAGAGGAACCTGTCACAGTCTTCAAGCCTTCCCACATGGATTAACAGATGCTTAATCAATTTATGCGAACTCTAATGATTGAAGAGTTTTAAAAAGGTGTTGCAAATGATGGTGAACCGTCTAATAAAAAAGCGCGCCTATAAAAGCGTGCTTTATCCGTAATGATTCTTACAGGCAACAGTGATTAAACCAGTTTACCAACAACCGGCTTATCTTCCAATACTTTTTTACCATGTGGTGACTTCTTGATCATTTCGGTGAGATCCTTGCCAGCTGTCAAGCCGTGGTGTTGACCACCCTGCCAAGCGTCTACTCCAGAAAGATCGTAAATCGTACCATCAACTGCTACGTAAGCTTTTCGTCCATCCTGACCGTCAAACTGTTTCAATTCGTCCGCTGTTAAATTCTGCATTTGTAAGCGCCTCCTTGCGTTTTAGTTGAGTATAGCACGTCGACTAACAAACGATACAGTTATTGGTCCGGAGCCGAATGCAAAGTTTAGCATGTCCATTTTTTTGCGAGGCATGCTTCACTAAAACTGTCATTGAGGAGGCACAGACCCACCTTTTTCCTACCATATTGTTGCAAACGCGTTCACACTGCGCACAACCTGAAAATGCCATTGCATAGGCAAAAGCCGCCAATACAATGGCATTTTCTAGTTGTTGCTCGGGTTCACCCGAGGTTGATCATGCTCTACCCTTTTCTGGGTGTCTCTGAAGGTAAACAACATGGGTATTCAAGAATTCATCCAAACCATGCTTACCATCAGCACCACCAACACCGGATTCCTTCCAGCCAGCGTGGAAGCCTTGGATTGCTTCGAAGTTGTAACGGTTGATATAAGTTTCACCGTCTTGCAACTCGTTAGCAGCCTTAGCAGCGTTGTCCAAGTTCTCAGTGAAGATGGATGAGGTCAAACCTAAGTCATTGTCATTGGCCTTATCGATGGCTTCATCCAATGTCTTGAAGGTAACGATTGGGAGAACTGGTCCAAAGATTTCGTGCTGAATGATTTCAGAATCCTGCTTTACGTTTGTGATAACCGTTGGTAGGTAGTAGAACCCTTTGTCAATGTCAGCTGGGTGACCACCAGTGGTGACCTTGCCGCCAGCCTTAACCGCACGTTGAACCATTCCGTCAACATTTTCCAAAGCAGCCTTGTTGATCAGTGGACCCATGCCAATACTCTCGTCTTTGTTCGGGTCGCCGACTGTAATCTTGCTCATCTTGTCGGTTAACTTCTTAACAAATTCATCGGCAACGTCTTCTTGAACGTAAACACGTTCAGCGTTGTTGCAGACTTGCCCGTTGTTGTCGACACGTGAGTCAATGATGGCCTGAACAGCCAAGTCAATGTCAGCATCCTTGCAAACGATAGCTGGTGCCTTCCCACCTAATTCAAGGGAAACTTTTGCCAAGTGGTCTGAGGCATCGCTCATGACACGACGACCTGAGTCAACAGAACCAGTCAAACTGATAATGCCGATCTTCTTGTTCTTGGATAATTCACTACCAACAACCGCACCAGGACCAGTAACAAAGTTAACAACACCTGCAGGTAAACCAACCTTGTCACAAATCTTAGCAAATGCCAATGCATTGTTTGGTGTGTCAGAACTTGGCTTGATCACAATTGTGTTACCAGTAACCAAAGCCGGACCCATCTTCCGTGCAATCAGGAAGAATGGGAAGTTCCATGGTAAGATTCCGGCAGCAACACCGATTGGTTGTTTGGCAATCATGATGTTTTCGTTCGGGTTGTCAGATTGAAGGACTTCACCTTCGTACATCCGTGCTGCGGCTGCCATATAGTCAAAGTAGTCAGCTGAGAACATAATTTCCGTTTGTGCCAGTGACTTAATCTTGCCTTGTTCTTCCATCAGAATTGAAACGAGGTCGTCTTCTTGGTTACGAACTTCTTCAGCAATCTTGTGGAGGTATGAGCCACGGGTTGCAGCTGGAACTTCCTTCCATGATTTCTGTGCTTCAAACGCGTCATCGATAGCTTCACGTGTTTCCTCAACGGTTGCGCTAGGTACTGTTGAGATTGGTTGCTCATCAGATGGGTTGATAACAGTCAGAACATTGCCTGACTTCGAATCAACAAATTTCCCATTGATATACATTTGATAATGCTTTAATGCAACTGCTTCAGACATAATGTGCTTCCTTTCTGCCTTGTCGCTTGTGGCAAGGAAAACTGATAATATCTTTATATCAATTCTTATTGTTTGAACACGGGCACGCATGCTACTACACAGCCATAACGCGCTCGCACCCCAAGAGCCTCCGCATAACCCGAAGCTAAAGTATTCGGAAAACCACCGAATTCTTCACCTTCACGTTATTGCTCGACTCTTCTCGGGGGTGCTCACGCTCACTCTGGCTTATATTGATCATCAATGACAAGGACAGGCTTGATTGTTTCACCACTGCCAGAATCTGCGTTAGCTTCATTGATCTTCTCAAATGGGTAGAACTTTTCAGTCTTATCGAAATCAAACATGCCCATCTGGTAGAATTTGATCAAACGAGGAATGTCAACTTGTGGAATTGAATCACCCATGTTGA
>DMZB01000203.1 GCA_003482405.1 Lactobacillus sp.
GACCTTAGGTGTAATCCCCAGCTTTTGGGCCTCGTGAAAAGCAGTGTCTAATAATTCGAAGTTTGCCAATGGTGCATAGTGAATCCCTGGTCCAAACGTATTAGCCGTCACTGCTGAATCAGTGGTTGAGCCTGATGCCAACAAAACATCGCGTAAATGAACGTCGGGCGCCATTCCGCCACAGGAGCCGACCCGAATGATCGTTTTAACACCAAAGAATTTGACTAATTCGTTGATATAGATCGACATGGATGGAATCCCCATGCCAGAACCCTGAACGGAAACCCGGTGGCCGTTAAATTCACCCGTATACCCAAATGCATTACGCACTGAGTTAACTTGCTTAACGTTGGTTAAAAAGTTCTCGGCAATGTATTTGGCCCGTAATGGATCTCCGGGTAACAATACCGTGTCAGCGTAATCGCCCATTTGGGCCCCAATATGTGTACTCATCGTTTGTCCTCCTAGACCTCACTGGTCTCTCATTATCGACTCGCTTATTAAATCGACTACACAGTCACTTATTTGGTAACTGCCTCACCGTTCGTTACGTCGCTCAGGAAACTTGTGCCTTCGCCGTTGCCTTTGACATCAAAGTTGTCCAGAATCGTGGCCCCCATGTCAGCGAAGGTTGACCGAATCCCCAGTGACTCATTGGTGTGCTTCATTGATGGTGAGTAAGCCAGCAATGGGACAAATTCGCGCGTGTGATCCGTGCCACGGTAACCAGGGTCATTACCGTGATCCGCTGTGATCATCAGCAAATCGTCATCCTTTAAGTTGGCTAAAACCTTTGTCAAGCGTTGGTCGAAGTCCATCAGTGCCTGTCCAAAGCCCTTTGGATTACGACGGTGGCCATACATTGCATCGAAGTCCACGAGGTTGGTGAAACAGAAACCATGGAAGTCGCTGGCCATAACTTCATCAACGTGGTCCATTCCGTCCATGTTACTTTCGTTGTGGTAGCCCTTGGTAATCCCATGACCAGAGAAGATGTCGTTGATCTTACCAATGCCAATGACGTCCAAGCCGGCTGCTTTCAAACGATCCATGTCGGTCTCGCCAATTGGTTCCAAACTGAAATCGTGACGGTTAGCGGTCCGGGTAAAGTGATCCTTGTCCGGTCCCACATATGGACGGGCAATGATTCGGCCAATCGTCCATTCTGGGCCGTTCACCAAGGAACGGGCATATTCACAGATCTTGTAAAGTTCCTTAACAGAAATAACATCCTCATGCGCAGCAATTTGCAACACGGAGTCACCGGAAGTATAAACAATCAGTTCACCGGTCTTCATCTGTTGTTCCCCATAGTCGTGAATGACATCCGTCCCGGAATAAGGCTTGTTTACAATCACATGGCGTCCAGAGAATTCTTCCAATTTTTTAATGAGTTCTTCTGGAAAACCGTTTGGGAAGGTTGAAAGTGGCCGTCTTACCGGTAGGCCCATCATTTCCCAGTGACCATCCATACTGTCTTTGCCGGCGGAAACCTCCTGCATTTTGCCAAACGCACCAATGGCTTTTTCAGCAACCGGAACCCCTTCAATCGGCTTGTCTGGCCGAATGTTACTCAAGCCCAACTTGCCTAAGTTAGGAATCGCCAAATCGCCTGCATAAAATGAGCCAACATGACCCAGCGTGTCGGCGCCAACGTCATCAAACTTAGCGGCGTCCGGTGCTTCACCAATACCGACTGAATCCATTACAATTGCAAAAATTCGTTTATATGCCATGATTTTGAAAGTCCTTTCTTATCCGCCAGTTTCGTTGAGGTCAAAACTAGGCGTTGAATCAACTACATCACTACGTTTAAATGGCGTTTGAGTAAGCGTTTACATTTTTCCGTAAACAAGTTTCACTTAAACAGTTGCGCCATCTTTTGCCTTAGCTTCTTCCAAGATTGCGACAGAAGCGGATACTCCTAAACGGTTAGCCCCTGCGTCAATCATTGCTAAAGCGTCAGCTAACGTGTGCATGCCACCAGCCGCCTTGATCTTGAAATCGGGACCAACTGTCTCACGCATCAAACGAACGTCTTCGGCTTTGGCACCAGAAGTTGAGAAACCAGTCGATGTCTTAACGAAGTCCGCACCACCCTTAACGGTCAATTCTGAAGCGCGGCGTTTCTCCTCATCAGTCAATAATGCATTTTCAATAATTACTTTTAACAGCTTGCCCTTAGCGTGCGTGGCATCGGCAACAGCTTTGATGTCAGCTAAAACTGCGTCATCATCATTAGACTTTAGTTCGCCAATATTGATCACCATGTCAATTTCATCAGCGCCGTTTTCAAGTGCGTCATTTGTTTCAAACACTTTAGTGGCTGTTGTTGACGCCCCCAGTGGGAATCCAATAACGGTACAAGTTGCGATATCCGTATCCGCTAGACCTTTATGAACCCGAGCGACCCAGTAAGGATTGATACAAACTGACGCTGTGTTGTATTTACGTGCCTCCGCAATGGTTTTGTCGATCATCGCAGCGGTTGCTTCTGGTTTAAGCATCGTGTGATCCATGTATTTTGCGAGTTGTGCAACAGTTAATGTCATGTTATGAAACCCCTTTCATTTGTCTGACATCAGTATATCAAGCCGTCTGAACATTTGTCCACACTTTTTTAGAAATTATTTTCACAAATAAAATAAACCGCTTTATATGCGACTGTCAAACTTGTCTTAACACTGGCCCCAAAACGGTTTAACGACCTTATTAACCGCAACTTTCGACATTAAAATTTTCTTATAATCC
>DMZB01000023.1 GCA_003482405.1 Lactobacillus sp.
GAATTATATTCATTTTGCATTCTAAATTGGAACACTTCAAACTGCAAAACACCCACAGCGCCAAGAATGTAATCGTTGGCTGTATAAGAGGTAAACAACTGAACAGCCCCTTCCTGCACCAACTGTTCGATCCCCTTGTGGAATGATTTTTGCTTCATTACATTTTTTGCGTGTACGCGCACAAATAACTCAGGTGTGAATTCTGGTAATTTTTCAAACTGAAAATCTTGTTTTCCGGTATAGATTGTATCGCCAATCTGGAAATTACCAGTGTCATAGAGTCCAATAATATCGCCAGCAACCGCGGTCTCCACATTTTCACGCTCTTCGGCCATAAACTGGGTCGAATTATTCAACCGTAGCGGTTTCTGCCCTCTTTCTAAGGTGACATCCATGCCGCGTTTAAATTCTCCTGAACAAATTCTAACGAAAGCAATGCGATCACGATGATTAGGGTTCATATTTGCCTGAATTTTAAATACAAAACCAGAGAATTCATCATCTAGTGGTTTAATAATTGTGTCTTCTTGTGTCTTATGATTACTAGGCATTGGAGCAAACTTCAAAAAGTTTTGCAAGAATGTTTGTACACCAAAATTGGCCAAGGCTGACCCAAAAAATACTGGTGTCAGATCACCTGTCGTAATCTTTTCCTGGTCGAATTCGTTTCCGGCAGCATTGATAAGATCGATTTCATCCCGTGTTTGCGCCCAAATAGAATCCTTGGTCAAAGGCTCGGACTTAGGCAAGTCACCCTCATCATCTAAGGTTAAATAGCGTTGACCATCCTTGTTCGGTTTGTATAGAACAACCCGGTGATCAAAACGATCATATAATCCCTTTAAGCCCTTCCCCATGCCAATCGGCCAGTTCATCGGGTACGTTTCAATGCCAAGCACATCTTCTATTTCACTCAGTAAATCAAGCGGATCACGGCCATCACGGTCAAGTTTATTCATAAATGTAAAAATCGGAATACCCCGCATTTTACAAATTTGAAAGAGCTTTTTTGTCTGTGGCTCAATCCCTTTCGCGGAGTCAATAACCATCACAGCAGCATCCACTGCCATTAGCGTTCTGTAAGTATCCTCAGAAAAGTCTTCGTGCCCAGGTGTATCTAGAATGTTAATTCGTTTGCCCTCAAAGTCAAACTGCATTACAGAGCTGGTAACTGAAATACCTCGCTTTTTTTCGATTTCCATCCAGTCAGAAGTCGCAAACTTACCAGACTTGCGACCCTTGACAGTCCCAGCCTCACGCACCACGCCACCAAATAATAGCATTTGCTCAGTGATGGTTGTCTTCCCGGCATCGGGATGCGAGATAATCGCAAAAGTACGGCGTTTTTCAACAGCCGTTTTTAATTTTTCAGAAGTCATAATTCCTCCATCGTCATAATTCTCAGATACAAACATCATATCATTTGTTGCCTTAATTTAACGCTTAAATGGCAACTTATTTATATACAATTAAACGATTGCGTTGAAGCATTGAGTCTCGCCAGTACGTCTCCCCAATCCAAAATAAAAAGGCACCACAGTATGGCACCTCTTTAAAATCAAATTCATTTATTACAGGACACGTTTAGCAAAGCTAGGCATCCAGGAAGACAGTGAGGAAACACGCACACCAATACCAGGTTGAGGTGCTTCAATGTACTTCCAGTTCCCAACATAAACAGCAACGTGATAGGAGTTACCAACAGAGCCCCAGAACATTAGATCACCTAATTGAAGACTGTTGAAGCTGACAAAACGACTAACGCTTTCCTGTTGATAAGTGACACGTGGCAAACGAATTCCAGCTTGCGCATATGCATATTGCACCAATCCAGAACAATCAAAAGCGTTTGGACCAGCAGCACCCCAAACATAAGGTTTGCCCAGTTGTGCATACAACGTACTGATGATTCTGTTCACAGTTGAACTATTTTCATCAATTGCGCCATTGCCATCCGTCGTATAACGAACGCCATTAATATACACCGTGCCAATCTGCAAACGACCGTCACTACCGTAGAAGTAACGTCGACCATTAATCATTCGCGTCGAATTCGTTGCCTTTTGGTAATTAGCATCAAAATAATTGTACGTGTTCCAAGCCGGTAACCAAACTGATTCGTTACGCGCCGCAGCGCCATCGCCCTTGAAATAGTACCAAGTATTATTGACAACACGGAAACCATTCGCAGCCTTTTGATAATTATTATCAAAGTAGTTGTACGTGTTCCATGCGGGCAACCAAACTAAATCGTTCTTGGCCGCAGCACCGTCACCCTTGAAGTAATACCAAGTGTTGTTTGTGTGACTAAATTGATTCGAATACTTTTGGTAATCATTACCAAAGTAGTTGTACGTGTTCCATGCTGGTAGCCAAACTAAATCGTTCTTGGCCACTGCACCATCGCCCTTGAAGTAATACCAAGTGTTGTTTGTGTGGCTAAATTGATTCGAATACTTTTGGTAATCATTACCAAAGTAGTTGTACGTGTTCCATGCTGGTAGCCAAACTAAGTCGTTCTTGGCTACAGCGCCATCGCCCTTGAAGTAGTACCAAGTGTTATTTGTGTGGCTAAATTGATTCGAGTACTTTTGATAATCATTACCAAAGTAATTGTAAGTATTCCATGGCGCTAACCAAACAAGTTCATTTTGAGCAACCGAACCATCACCCTTGGAATAATACCACGTGTTGCTATGGGCATTGTAATCAAAGGTATTAGTACGCATGGTCTTAGAATTGTCGTCGAAATAGTAGTGCCGACCATTACTTGCCGTTTGAAGACCTGTTTGTGCAGCGCCATCAGCGTTAAAATAATAGCTTTGACCATTGATGACATGAATGCCACTCGTCATTTTTTGACCGTTATTATCGTAATAATAACGTTGACCGTTCTGTGTGAGCCATTCGTTTTGAGGACCATCATCATTGACCGAAAGGAAGAAGTTCTGAGCGTGTGAAACCTTCTTAGGTGTCACACTTGCAGCAGATGCTACTTGACTTGTCCTTACTGTGCTATTAACCGCACCATTAACGCTGGGATTCGTAGCTTGAGAGCCAGTGCTGCTTGCCGATGCAGCTTGACTTGCCTGGGAGACTACACTAGTTGCTTGGCTAGAAACTGTAGGTGTTTCACTGTTGGCTGCAGAAGCAACACTTGCGACACTTGTTATCGTGCTACTTGTAACTGAACCATTTGCAGCTGAACTATTCGTAACAGAAACATTGGCAACTGAACCAGCAATCCTTTGACTAGTTTGCTGTGAATCTGCAGTTACCTGACTAGCATTAGCTGAAGCTGATACCGGCGTAACAGTACTAGTCGCACTAGTAGATGCAGAAACACTTGCTACACTATTTGTGGTCGAACTAGCAGTTGCACTTGCTGGTGCCATCGAGACAACGTTTAAGTTTGCATCGGCGTTGCTTTTAACCGTGTCGGCCTTAACAGCCTGGTTGTTATAAGCGATCAGTCCAAGACTAACAGAAAACAATGCTAGTGAACGTCTCAGCCATTTCATTGAATGTGTATTGTTAATTTTATAGCTCCCCTTTTTCTGACTGCTCTCTTGTTCCACTCTTGATAATGTTATTAACAATACCACGGCTTGATGATAATCATGTAACAGTTTCTTTGCATAAGTTTATCTTTTCGAAACAAAAGAATTACGTTAATCACTGTACAAACTCGTTTCAAAATAATTCATAAAAAAAACGACGCCTGTCGACGTCGTTTCAATCCAATATTAATCAAGAATGTTTAATCCGTATGAATTAACCAGCCGAATTAATGAAGTTGAGTAACTTGGATCTGTTGCATACCCGTCAGCGCGAATCTTGTAAGCGACACTGACAAAATTGCTGTCCCAAAGTAAATTGCTGTACCGTGAGTTTTCTGATAAGAAAGCACCGTGATCCTGAATGCTTTGAGAGTTATTAGCATAAGCTCTGAATGCTGCGGTAATCGTTACATACCGACCACCGTAATACTCACTAGTTGGCAAATAAATGCTGTTCCCATTGTAACTGCCCTTGATACCAAATAAATTATGCGCAGCAGTTGACAGGTACGAAGCGCCCCAGCCACTTTCAAGAATCGCTTGAGCAATCGTAATAGAAGGAATAACGCCATAAGTCCGCCATCCTGCCAATGCCCCAGGAATCACACTCTTGAAGAATGCGGTCTGACTGGCAGACAAATTACCAAAGTTGGCCATATCAAC
>DMZB01000178.1 GCA_003482405.1 Lactobacillus sp.
TGCTTATACCATTCAGGGTAACTCTTCTGTTGATAATCACTGACGTCTGAGAGTGACTTTGAACGATGCGGTCCGCCATTCGTTTGACCGTGACCGATCACGACGATGCTTCTAACAGCGAGTTGTTCTTTCTGTCCCAGTTTGTGATTATAAGTCCCACCGATGAACCATGAATTCAACCCGATACTTTGCACATAAAGCATGAGATCCGCCGCAGCATAGCCCAATGCTTCGTCAGCTTCGTCACTTTTTTGCTTGCTTGCCAAAATGATATAATTTGTCGCGTTTTTAGACATAAAATGTTTAGCCAAACTGCTGAGGCCATTGTCATCATTGACTTTTAAACTCATCGACAAGTTGAATTTCTGGTTCAAGTCATCGATCCGCTTTGAAACTTCTTGTTGCGCTTCCGGGCTCAAATCTTGATCTGTGTACTTTTTGACGACATGTCTTTGACTCATCATTTCTTTTAACGTCATGTGATCTTTGCCTCCTCAACACATTCAACACATTCGTATTCCTTCTAAAACTTATCATAAAGCAAATCCGAACGATATGCGCACTTTAACGACTGCTTTATTTGATCGACTTCAATAGCGTCAGCCACTACGCTATTCAAGCGTATCTTCAGCGACGCTAATTCACATCACTACTAAACCTCAGCCGACGTTTTGACGGGGAGTTGGGCGCGGCTATAAATTCTAAGTTTCAACGACAGGGGGTATTGGTTCTAAATTATTTCAGAAAGTTCAATCGAAGGAAATTGACTTACTACGACTGAATACAGGGCTCGAACGAACTAGCACACACCCTTTATAGTTCTGTGGGATTCAAAGAAGAAAAGATACAGGCAAAGTTGATAATGCGACTAAGTGAAGTAGACAAAAAGACGACCTAATGGCCGCCTCTTGCCTGTTTCTGTGATCCCCGAAACTATATTAAGAAAAACGCCAGTTTCGAAAATTCCGAAAACTGACGCTTACAAACATTGGAACATCTCTATATTTTAAGTGAATTCAACTTTGATTTTTTTCCCCAGTGCAAAGGCAATCTTGCTCATCGTGTCAAAGCTGGTGTTCTGGCCACGCTCAATCCGTGCAATCGTTGATTGCGGAACATTTGCCCGCTCTGCTAGTTCTCGTTGAGTCAAACCAGCGCGCTCACGCTCGTTCATCAACGCCACCGCACTCTCAAGTTTGGCAGATTCGGCATCAAAGCCTGCCTTGAATTCAGGGTCTTTAAGTTGTTCAGCGAGATAATCGTCAAAAAGAATATTCTTTGCCATGTTACTTACCTCCCAAATTATCGTAATATTCTGTCCTGAGTTCTTTGGCATGATTAAGCTCAGACAACGGCGTCTTCTGGGTCTTCTTCGTGAAGCCATGCGTGATCACATAATGTGGCCCTTCAACAGTAAGAATCACAATAATATAGTCCGATTCAACGAGATTATTTTCCATAAACAGTGGTAAGTCATCTCCAATTTCTAGATCACGATCATCAATGACAACATGAATTCCGCTTTCTTCCAATAATTGAATAAGACGGTCAAGTTTTTCGTCATTTGCTTCTGAGCGCAAATATGAGATGGAAACTGCTTTCATACAACTTTCTATTATGATTTTATCCAAGATTAGCTCTCTAAATTTTACCACGAACAATAGCTATTCCGATTATAAAAGTCAGACCAGATTCACTCCGAACTGGTTCTTTTTTGTCGGTAGAATCTGGGCAGGGAACCAAGCAATTTCTACCCATTTTAACTCGTTTTACTTCGTCTGAAACGCCGTCAAATCAAGCTTTTCACTTCAATCACCACCTGCGCATTATCCCATTCCATAAAAAAAGACTGACCACTTTCGGTCAGCCTCTCTTTGAAAAAGGACATCTAAATTTTTTGTTAGTGCGTATTTTTTAATTTTTACAGTTTCTTCAACAAATCGCTGAATGCAGGTTGGTCAGTCTCACTGAGGGCATATTGCTTGCGGTATTGACTGATCGTTGCAGCGTCGAAGTTTTCTGGATCGATAGGCATGAAGCTCGTGTCGACTGGATCGACGTTCTTGATCTTAGCATCGATCACGATCGGTAATTGGTTGCCTTTACGTTGTAATTCGGCGATTTCATGGAATGCCTGCTTCAATTCTTTGAGGTTAGTGACCTTAAAGCCGATACCGCCCATGTCCTCAGCAACCTTGGCCGAATCGGCACCTAGCAAGTCGATGCCATATAATGCCTGATTGGCAACGATCTTTTCGTGCTGAATGAAGCCAAACGACTTGTTTTCCAAGACAACGTTGATGACTGGCAAGTGGTACTTCACCTCAGTCAACAGGTCTGGCATCACCATCGCATAACCGCCATCACCTGAGATGCTCCAAACTTGCTGCTTTGGATAATCCAGTTTTGCGGCTAATCCTGCTGGCAAGCCAAAGCCCATCGTGCCATACCAAGCCGACATCGTGAAAGTCTGTTTCTTGTTCAGCGGCAATTGGCGGATAGCCCATTCTGTATTGTTGCAGACGTATAGGCCAAAGACAGCAGCATCTGTTG
>DMZB01000275.1 GCA_003482405.1 Lactobacillus sp.
ACATACTCTTCGATGGTCGACCAATTCGGCAAATTCAGCTACACGCATTACGGGAAAACATCGCGATTGTTTCACAAGATGTGTACATGCTTGACGGCAGTATTCGCGACAATGTCCGCTATGGCCGCAATGACGCTTCGGACGATGACATCTGGCATGTCGTTGAAATGGCAGATATCGCCGATTTTATTCACGGCCTCCCACAAGGTTTGGATACACAGGTCGGCGAACGTGGTGTCAAACTATCCGGCGGGCAAAAGCAACGCCTGTCCATCGCGCGGGCATTGCTGAAAAATGCCCAGTTGGTAATTCTTGATGAGGCAACCGCCAGTTTGGATAACGAATCAGAAAAGACCATTCAACACGCGCTGGAAAACCTGATGCAGTCGCGCACATCGTTGGTCATTGCCCACCGTCTTTCGACCATTCACAACGCTGACCAAATCATTGTCATGGATAACGGCCAGGTCGTTGAGCAAGGCACGCACGAGACGTTATTAGCCGCCAATGGTGCGTACGCCAAATTATATAATGCGCAGTTTAATTAGAAAACTGAAAGTCCACTATGCTATTGTTCAAATTTCTGAAACACTTTAGCACGGCGGACTTTTTAGCTACTGTGGCAAATCCGCTCCCGATTTCAATAGCCATTCGACAATGTCATACGCATGTAACGCATCATAGACGTACGTTTGTCCGCGATAATCAATTTCTACAATGGGCATTTCTGCATCAAATTGCGTTGCACCCGTTTTGTTAAACCAGTCTTGAACGGCCGCTTTATCAACACCTGCAGTCGATAAGTGATGTTCTAGCATTTCAGTTGGACGCCGCCAAATCGTGACATGCGCATGTGACTTCATTTCAAAGTCCGGTTCATTGATCAACCCACGAACAGCATCCAAATTGCTCATAATGTCATTGACCTGACGACGCTCTGTCACCATATGAGTCAGCTCATCAAGATCCTCATTGGTCGCATAATTGCGCAAAAACGTTCTGGTCGTGTTTCGATAAGACAAATAGCGCCGATGATTTTTATGCGACTCGTTATATTTCTTTTGAGCCCGTTTCTGGGCTTCTGATAATGGCATGATTCTCTCACTTCACCTTTTTCTGGATGTTTGAGATCGTTTGTTCAATCCCCACCTCAAACGGTGTTTTCACAATTTTACCAAAACTTTTCTCGTATTTGTTGCCAGCGAGATAAATTGGTTTCTGAGTCAGATAATACATTTCAACGATTTCTTTCATATCCTGATTAAAGAGCCCACTCACCCTTAATAACAACTTGTTCATGGTTAAAACGGGTAAGCGATCGTTAGCACTTCGTTTTGCTATCTTGATCAGATTATTGCCAGTAATGCGCTGCCCTGGAATATTCCATGTTTGCCCATAGGCGGCTGCCGACAAGGCCACATTCACGATCATCACCGCAGCGTCCGGCAAATAGACATATTCGCGTTGAACCCGTTTGGGACCAATATAAGCACTAACTTTGTGTGCGGCAATGTTGATCAATGTCGATCCAAGGTAACTCGCTTTCCTGGCTGTCGGTCCATAGTAATCGGGTAACCGTAATAAAGCCACTGGGACGTCAGTAAACTGTTCACTGAACAGGAGTTTCGTCAGATCTGCTTTGGCGCGGCCTTTTCGTGTCACTGGTCGCAACGCTGCCGACTCAGGCATAGGCGCTGACTGCCGGACACCATAAGCGTACAAACCATCAATAAACGTTACCCGTGCACCCAATTGTTGTGCAGCACGCATCACTGCCTGACCTAAGGGCACCTGTCGTGCGACTGTTTCATGATATGGAATCGCTGCACACTGGATGATCAAACTAACATCTCGGCCTGCCTGAACAATATCCTGAACATTAAACACATCCCCAACACGAAACTCAACATTAGGCCATAGGTGTTGCAGCCTGTCAGCGTTGCGACCAAACACACGCACATCTACGTGACGCTTCAAGAGTTCATTTACCACAACCTGACCAGTACCACCAGTCGCACCAAGCACTAACACTTTATTGTTCATCAAACGAAGACCTCCAAAAGAATTAAATGATTGATTGGTATCATAGTACATGCACTATTTAACTGTCAATCCTTAATTGAAGTCCAATCTTTTTTCATGTTTTCAATTTTATCCGCGTTTGGTTGGCAACCTTCAGTATGACCTTGTCATCATTGGCGAGCTTAAAATCACATAAATCGCTATTTTCCACATATAGTGCATGTCGTAACTAAAAGAGACCAAATCATAAATCGATTCAGTCTCATCGCAAGCTATTGAATTTATCAAATCACTTCTGCGCGTGTGCTTGGTAATAACGGCTGTATGCGTCAACACCCTTCATTGCCTCCACCACATCATCTGCTTCAACGGTGAATGGCATCTGCACCATTGTGTCATTCGGCGCCGTGGCCAGTTGCCCGACCTGCATCAGTTCGTCATTGGACACATCGGGAATCTTCAGATCGGCAAATGTGGTGGGTAGACCAAGCTCAAGATCAAATTTCAGGAATTTATCAAAACGGGCTTGGTCAGCACCTTCCAGATAGAGTTGGGTCAATGTCCCAAAGGCAACTTTTTCACCGTGCGTCAAATCGTGAATTGGGCCATTTAAAGCCGTCAACCCATTATGGATGGCGTGTGCGGCGGCCAATCCACCACTTTCAAAACCCACCCCACTCATGAGTGTATTGGCTTCAACAATTTTTTCCAAGGCCTTGGAAGCAGCGTGATTATCAACAGAAGCGACTGCTTGAATACCGTAGGCAAACAGCGTTTCTTCACACTTAGATGCAATCGCGTTACCGACCATCGTTTGTTTGGCACCCAACATTGTGCTCCCCGCGCCACGAGCCACGGCCTGCGCTTCGACATTGGTGGCCAACGCATCCGCAATTCCCGACGTTAACATCCGAACCGGCGCATTGGCAACAATTTTAGTGTCCACTAAAACTAAATCTGGATTCTGTGCGTAAAAACGGTAGGCAGAAAAGGTGCCTTCATCCGTGTAAAGCACTGATAAACGTGAACACGGTGCATCCGTTGACGCCAGTGTCGGCAAAATTGCGACCTTAACACGCAAATTGTCCGCAATTGCTTTCGCACTGTCCAGCGTTTTACCGCCACCGAGTCCAATGACTAGATCAGCGCCGAACTCCTTACCAATCGCTGTTACCCGATCAATTTCACCCACTGAAGATTCACCATTAAACGGGACGTATTCTACCTGAACGTCATTATTCTTTAAATAATCAACATAGTCCTTGCCGGCAATTCGGTACGCCGTTGAACCAGCTAACAGTAAGGCTTTACTTCCTAGCCGTGTAATATAAGTGGCACTGTCAGACAGTACGTCTTTGCCCTGCACATAGGTGGCGGGGCTTCCAAATACACTCATCATAATCAAAAACTCCCTTTTGTGATTGACTTATCAAAGTCAGAATACACTTCTTGATAAGCACCACGCAAGGGCGTAAATGAGCCATTATTGATCATGATTTACTGAATCACTAGAAAATCGAACGTCATGCAGCCACATGACTGATGACTAAGACCTGCTGAAGAACTTTGTTTAACTGTTTGACGGCCAGCTCATAATCGACCATCATATCACGACATTGTTTGTCAAACTCCTCCAAACCACCAAACGCAAACGGTGCTTCAAACCGATAAACTGCCTGATACGCCGTTTTGAAACTATTGAGTAATGTGGCTTGGCCTTTCCCATCTAGTTGTAGGCCCAGTTCAATCATCCGAAAATCGGTGTACGTCAGCTCAAACTGAATGGCAAAGGCACGTGCAAAATCGTGTCCCGCTTGAATATACTCAAAGTGATCGTTGACTGTTTTCTGCAATTGTTGCGCTGAATCTTGAATATCTATCATGTTGCCAACTCCCAACTAACTCAAACGAAGAAAAATCCCTGCATCCATCAGTCCTTTGGAGAATCCAGGCACTGTATCTGTACGGTTCCAATCACGTTGCAATTCGCAAGCCAACTGTGCAATGGTAGTTGGCTGAGCACCTTTAGCAACTATTCGCGAAATCGCTGTTTCATGAGCAATGACTGACGTGCCGCCAACCGCATCTACGACTGGGAAGACTTCGTAGCCCTCTTTCAAGGCATCTAAAGCAGGAAATGTTAAACAGGCTTCAGTCCACAATGCGGCCATGATGATTTTGTGCTTACCAGTCGCTTTGATGGCTGCATTAAAATCTGCGTCTTCCCAAGCATTGATACTCGTTCTGTCATAACTTGGTACGTCTGGTAAGAGTGCCTTTAGTTGCGGAATCGTGTCTTGGTTACGTCCTGAAGCAACATTTACCGTTGATAAAATTGTCGGGATTTTAAACGTATTGATCAGTTGTTGAGTCACCACAATGTTTTGAATGAGCTTCGCCCGATCCATTGAATTAACGGAATTTATTTGTGTTGGTTGATAGTCGATCAGCGCAAATACGGTGTCCTCTGGATTCAATAATTCGTCATCGGCTGCTGGTCGTTTTGCCATACTTGTCATATCATCAAGCTTCCTTTCACATCTACGTTTTGCAATCGATTAACGGCGTCATAATATGCTCGCTAATTATCTTAAAAAATAAAACTTTTAATGTCAGAGTGCACTCATAACAGCTTGGTTGCTTCGGCAAGTTGGCTAACGTAATTAGATGGGGCTCAATCTGTACAAGATGGGGTGATTGTTGCAAATATGCGCATTTTGAAACGAACGAATGATCTAGACCGAAATGGGCGCGGTACTGGGTAAAGTTCGTCGATTGGGATTGCTGTTCAGTACTGTAAACACTCGCCTGTCATATTGTCGCAAACGCGCTCACAGCCCAAGACCCTGTGCATAACAAAAAATCGCTCTCGCCAAGGCAAAGTGCACCTTTACCTTTACGCGCTCGTCTGTCATATTGTCGCAAACGCGCTCGCAGCCCAAGACCCTGTGCATAACAAAAAATCGCTCTCGCCAAGGCAAAGTGCACCTTTACGCACTCGCCTACTATATTGTCGCAAACGCGCTCACAACCTCTGAACCACTGCGCACAACCTAAAAATCCCACCGCATAGGCAAAGTGCGCCTACACGGTGGGATTTTCTAGTTGTTGCTCGGGT
>DMZB01000164.1 GCA_003482405.1 Lactobacillus sp.
CCTTCCATTTCAAAACTAATTAACCGGTTTAGTTCTACGGCATATTCCATTGGCAGTTCCTTCGTAAATGGCTCCACAAAGCCCATAACGATCATTTCAGTAGCCTTTGCCTCAGAAATTCCACGGCTCATCAAGTAGTACAATTGTTCCTCAGAAATCTTAGAAACCTTCGCTTCGTGCTCCATTGACACGTTAGCATTATTGATTTCGTTATACGGAATGGTATCTGATTTTGATTGATCATCCATGATAATCGTGTCACATTCCACGTGTGCCAGTGAGCCATCGGAATGTTTCCCAAAGCGCACGGTGCCGCGATAGTTTGTGGCCCCACCAGTTTTAGAAATCGACTTTGAGACAATTGAACTTGAGGTATTCTTGGCGTTATGAATCATCCGTGCACCAGAATCTTGCAGGATTCCATTACTGGCAACCGCAATGGATAACATCGTTCCACGCGCACCTTCACCGTTTAAATAGACGCTGGGGTACTTCATGGTGACTTTAGAACCGAGATTCCCATCGACCCATTCCATCGTTGCATTTTCGCCGGCTGCGGCACGTTTAGTCTCCAAACTGTATACGTTATCCGACCAATTCTGAATCGTTGTGTAGCGGCAATAGGCATCCTTTTGGACGTTTACTTCGACAACGGCAGCGTGCAGGCTATCAGACGAGTAGTTAGGCGCGGTACAGCCTTCGACATAGTCAACCTTGGCGCCTTCTTCAACAATAATCAGCGTCCGTTCAAACTGACCGGAGTTTTCCGAATTCAAACGGAAATATGATTGAATCGGCGTTGAAGTTTGGACACCCTTTGGCACATAGATAAAGGAACCACCCGACCACACGGCTGCGTTCAATGCCGCAAACTTATTATCAGCTGGTGCCACAAGTTTGCCGAACCACTTCTTAAATAACTCTGGATATTCGCGTAATGCCGTGTCAGTATCGGTGAAAATAATCCCAAGTTTGGCAAAATCGTCACGCATATTGTGATACACAACTTCTGACTCGTACTGTGCTGAGGAACCAGCCAAGTAGTTTCGTTCTGCTTCTGGCACGCCCAGTCGGTCAAACGTCTTTTTCAGATCTTCCGGTACATCGTCCCAATCACGATACTTTTTGTCAGTCATTTTCTGGTAGTAGTGCATGTTTGCCAAATCAAGCTTGGATAAATCCGGACCGTACGTTGGCATCGGCATCTTTTTGTAAATTTTGTAGGCGTTCAAACGGTAATCCAACATCCATTTTGGCTCATGCTTGGCAGCCGAGATCTCTCGTACTGTTGCTTCTGTCAAGCCACGTCCGGTCGAATAAGCCGGTTTAATGTCATCATGAAAACCGAATTCGTAGTCTTCGTCTTTAACTGGTACTGCGGTCGCTTCTGACATTATGCTTCACCTTCACTTTCTGTTTGATCACCCTGTTCATCGCGTAACAATGCCCGCTGTAATGCCCACCACGCTAGCGTTGCGCACTTAATGCGCGCCGGAAAACTCACAATACTCGATAAAATTGCGGCGTCATCTAATTCGTCCAAATCTGCTTGGTCGTGTTCTTTGCCCATCACCATATCAGAAAATGTTTTCGCCATTTTAAGTGCTTCGTCTTTACTCTTGCCCATAACGGCATCACTCATCATGCTGGCCGAAGACTGGCTAATCGTGCAACCTTCACCAGTGAAACCAATATTTGTGATCACGTCGTTGGTATCAAGGGCCACGTCAAGATTAATGACATCCCCACAAGTCGGGTTCTTCACAGTCATGGTATTTGTCGCATCGGCTAGCGCATGTTTGTGATGCGGATGATCGGCATGATCTAAAATAACTTCCCGATATAAACTATTCAGCTTTGATAAGCTCATGACTAAAGAACTCCTTTGTTTCATTGAGCGCGTGAATCAGGTGATCCACATCGTCTTGCGTGTTATAGATGTACAAACTGGCGCGGGCCGTTGCAACAAGTCCCAACGTTTCCATCAATGGCTGTGCACAATGATGGCCAGCACGGACGGCAACGCCTTCCATATCGAGAGCAGTTGCAACGTCATGTGGGTGCAATCCCTTAATGTTAAAGGCAATGACCCCTGTATGTTTGGCCGGATCATGAGGACCATACACCTCAATCTGATCATCCGCCGTTAATTGCGGCAGCAAACTATTCACTAAAGTTTGCTCATGTGCCTGCACGTTGTCCATCCCGATCTGTTCCAGATAATCGACCGCAGCACCTAAACCAACTGCTCCAGCGATGTTCTGGGTACCCGCTTCAAACTTCCACGGTAAATCATTCCAAGTACTTTCGTACCGGTGAACAAAATTGATCATCTCGCCGCCAAATTGATACGGTGGCATTGCTTCCAGTAACTGACGTTTGCCATACAAAACGCCGATTCCTGTCGGCGCCATCATCTTGTGACCAGAGAATGCATAGAAATCAACATTCAGGGCACGTACGTCAACTGGCATATGTGGCACCGCCTGAGCACCATCACACACGATGATTGCCCCATGACTGTGAGCCAATTCAGCTAA
Organism: Lactobacillus sp.; assembly: GCA_003482405.1. Taxonomy (GTDB): domain Bacteria; phylum Bacillota; class Bacilli; order Lactobacillales; family Lactobacillaceae; genus Furfurilactobacillus. The sequence continues at coordinate 2,541 of DMZB01000164.1, forward strand.
TTCAGCTACTGGATTGACGGTGCCCATCACATTACTAGCATGCGCGACAGACACAATTTTAGTTTTGTCAGTAATTTTTGTTGCAGCATCCGCCATGTCGAGTTCGCCCTCTGGGGTCAGCTCGATGTACTTCAACGTCGCATGCTTACGTAAGGCTAACTGTTGCCACGGAATCAAGTTGCTGTGATGTTCCATGATACTGATCACAATTTCATCACCAGCCTGAATATTTGCTTCACCATACGTGCTGGCGACCATGTTCAAACTGTCTGTTGCACCTTTGGTAAACACCACTTCAGCCGGTTCGGCGGCATTAATGAAGTGGGTAACCTTACGGCGGGCTTCTTCGTAGGCCGCAGTGGCCCGTTCTGCCAGTGTATGAACACCACGGTGAACATTGGCATTATCGGTTTTGTAGAAATGCGTCAGCGCTGCGACGACCTGATTGGGTTTTTGTGCCGTGGCTGCATTATCTAAGTAGGTCAACGGTTCATCGTTAACCAGCTGATCAAGAATCGGAAAGTCTGCCCGAATACCACTAAAATCAGTTTTCATCAGTTAACTTCCTTTCGATTGTCGTCACAAGTTGTTGACGAACGGTTTTGACTGGGATAGCACTCAAAACAACGCCGAGGAATCCACGAATCACTAATCGTTGGGCTTGCTTACGGTCAATCCCACGACTCATGAGGTAGTACAGTTGTTGTTGATCCACTTGGCCCACGCTAGCGGCGTGACCAGCCAATACATCATTTTCATCAATCAGCAGAATTGGATTGGCATTGGCACGTGCTTCATCAGACATCATCAGTAAACGATTTTCTTGCTCAGCCTTAGCACCAGAAGCACCGTGAATGATGTCACCGATCCCGTTAAATACTAGTTGAGACTGTCCCAGCAAGACACCACGCTGCAGGATATTACCGACAGTGTGTTTGCCACGGTTAGTGACACAGTTATTGATGCCCATACGTGAAGGACCATCCGTGATCGCAATCATCTTCGAATCCGTTTCCGAACCTTCACCGAGTAAATTCGTGTCGATATTGCCAATCGTGTTGCCATCGTTTAATAGTCCAATCGCCCAGTCGATGTTTGCACGTGTCATGC
>DMZB01000119.1 GCA_003482405.1 Lactobacillus sp.
CTTATTATGTTTAACCGCAAGTTCATTAATAATTGGGTCAGATAAGACAGAACTTTTGCCTCCACCCAACGGACTCCATGCTTCATGAATGATGTGATTGATCTGACAGTATTCGTGCACTTCATTTTGTTGTAGGTAAGGATGCGTTTCAACCTGGTTGATCATTGGTGCAATTGTGGCTGATGCCATTAAGTGCTCAATGTGCCGCGGTTCGAAGTTTGAGACACCAATAGCGCGAATTTTGCCTTCATGATACAAATCTTCCATGGCACGCCAGTTTTCTTCATAGCCGGCAGTTGGCCAGTGAATCAGGTACAAATCCAGATAATCGAAACCCAGTAATTTGAGTGAACGGTCAAATTGATCGCGTGTTTCTTGATAACCACGAATATTGTTCCAGACTTTTGATGTCACAAATAATTGGTCGCGGTCGACCCCGCTTTGACGGACGCCATCGCCCACAGCTGCTTCGTTACCATAAAAGCTGGCGGTATCGATATGACGGTATCCGTCATGAACCGCGTTAACGATGCTATCGATGACGACTTGCGGGTCGTTAACGCGAAAAACGCCTAACCCAATTTGTGGAATTTCCACGCCATTGCTCAATGTGATGTTTGGAATGCTTAAGCTCATGTTGTTTGTCCTTTCATTTTCAAACTTACTCGTTTATTATCGCGTGAATCATGACTGGTTTCAAATTTAGTTTTTTCGACCTGACTATTGTTAATGGGAAGCAGTTGCTAGATGATAAGTTTGGTTAAGGCGTTTTTAGACGAGTGGAGGAATCATTATGATACGAAAAAGATTGATCAGTGAACATCCGGTTGTGGTGAGTGTACAGGTGGCCGCGATGCTCGCCTTTATCGGTGGCATGGTGGATGCTGATTCTTTTTGGTTCCACGGAGGCGTTTTCGCCAGTCTGCAATCCGGAAACTTGGTTTTAATGGGCATTAATATTGCCCGTGGCCAATGGGCAGCTGTCTTGGAGCGTTTGATTCCGTTGGTCACCTTTTTCATATTCGTCGGAGTCACGCGAATTATTCAACAAACAGTGTCACAAAGGTTTTTTCGCCGTTGGCTGGTCGCAACACTCGGCACAGAAAGCTTATTACTGGTCATGGTAACGCTGTTGCCAACCTTCTTACCCAGATTACTGCTCACCTCATGCTTATCTGCACTGGCCGGCATTCAACTACAGTCGTTTCGACAAATTAATGGACTCACCTTTAATTCGACCATGATGACGGGCAACATTCGCGCATGCGCGGCCGCTTTATTCGGCGGTCTTTGGCTGCATGATGCTCAGTTAGTCGTTCAGGGACTTAAATTGCTGAGTATATTTTTAAGCTTTTGCCTCGGCGCGGCTACCCTAGTCTTTTTGGGCGATACTTTTGGTCAGTGGACCTTGATGTTAGGCGTGGTTGTACTCCTTATTATTGGCGCGACATTGTGGCAGTCCGCCTTGGCTTATGAAAAAGGATAAACGTTATGCAGTAAAAAGGCCCCTTCATTTATGATCAACGGTTAGTTAATCATGAGTGAAGAGACCTTCTAAATTACTGATTCAAATAATGGCGCTAATCTTTATATGCACGTTGATAATCAATGAGCCATGCCAATGCCAGCGCTTTTTCACCTAGATGCGCCCCAATGACAGGACCAAAATAGCTTAACTCAAAGGGCATTTCTGGAAATTGCTTAGCTAGCTTATCCCGCCATGTCTGTGCTGCGACAGGATCGTTCGCGTGAAAAATAATCCCCCGTAATGGATAATCAACCTTCTGTTGGGCTTCAGTGAAGAGCGTTTCAACACGTGCCAACGCCTTTTTGGTGGAGCGCACCTTTTCAAACGCGACGATTTCATGGGTATCATCATCAAACGTTAATAACGGTTTGATTTTCAACACTGAACCAATGAAGGCAGAGGCGTTAGATAAACGGCCACCGCGAACCAGGTTTTGTAGATCGTCAACTACGAAATATTCACCCATGGTCGCGCGCATTTCCTCAAGTCGTTTGATAATGTCATCAGGATCAGCCCCTGCTTTAACCATCCGCGCTGCTTCCAACACCAGATAGCCCATCAGCTTAACCGTAATTTGGGAATCAAACGGAATTACTTTGATTCGATCGCTAACCTCTGCGGCAACCCCCTGCAAGGAATTGACAAATCCAGAAATGGTAGAGGCCAAATGGATGCTGATGACACAATCATAGCCTTCATCTGCAAGGTGGTTATACAGTTCAATCATCTCACCCAACGGTGGCTGTGAAGTACTAGGAAAGGATTTAGAGTCGCGTAAAAGTTGATAAAATCCTTCCGTACTAATATCGACACCCTCGTTGAAGGTTTTTCCATCAACAACAAAGGGAATCGGAACGACATGGATGTCATTTTCGTCAATTTCAGTTTGCGACAGGTAACAGGTACTGTCTGTGACCACGGCAATCTTCATAAGCTTTCATTAGCCTTCTTTTCAAAAAAGTATTGGTCAAGTTTAACACAGATCAAAAAAAGCGACTACCACCCAAGCTTAAATGAATGATTGTCGCTGTTAATTTATGAAATTTTTTTGTGTCAGTTTTTAACTAAACGTCTAGTTGATACCGTTTTTATTAGTACGTGACAAACTTGTTTCTAACCGGTTAAGCAAAATTTGAAGCAAGTTCTTTTCTTCGTCAGTCCACTTGTCAAAGACATTGGCAGTCAATTGATCGTAAGACTGATTAATTTCGGTTAACGCCTGCTGTCCCTGCTCCGTGACATGATAGATGAGCTGACGGTGATCGCGGCCGGTTGCTTCTTTGTCAATCATCAGTTTTGTGCCTAGACTTTTAAGCTGACGGCTGAGTGTCGAAGTATCCAAGGCCGTGACCGTCGACAATTCTTCTTGAGTCGTGTGCCCGTCTGCCAAATTCATAAGTAACTGCCATTCTGCAATAGTCAGTTGATATTGCTTTGTCAATGCCAGTAACTGGCTCCGGTGAATTTTTTCACTGTCACGCAATGCTTCTAAACTTTGTTTCATATGTACGTACCTGCAATCGTTAATATTTTCTTAACCTGTATTGCATTATACAATATCGAACTTGCACTTAACAAGTGCTTTTTTACAATTCTTTATTTTGCCATGCAAATTGTAGACGTTTATAATGATATGGACTGTTTCATTGCTCCACAATTACTCAAGTTAATCTAACCCTTTAGGAGGTGGACTTAAATGTCTTTTGATGGAGCGTTTACACACGCAATGGTGACGGAGCTTCAGCGATCGCTAACTGGCGGTCGCGTGGCCAAAATTTCACAACCTTACCCAAATGAGGTCGTGCTCACGGTTCGCAACAATAGTCAGAACTATCCGCTGCTGCTATCTGCCCACCCCACGTATGCGAGACTTCAAGTTACTAAAATCCCATACGCCAATCCAGCCACCCCAAGTAATTTCACCATGATGTTGCGGAAATACTTAGATGGCTCGATTTTAAACAGCCTTGAACAGGTGGAAAACGATCGCATTGTGCGGATTTCATTTAATACGCGCAACGAACTGGGTGACCAGGAAACAATTGCCTTGATTATTGAAATGATGGGCCGCCATAGTAACGTTTTTTTGATTGAACAAGGTGACAATCGCATTCTGGACTTGATCAAACATGTTAACCCGGACCAAAACCGTGTGCGTTCACTTTTGCCTGGTGCCACCTACATTGAGCCGCCGAAACAAGATGATGTGAATCCATTTGACACGTTGGCCAACCTAGACGATTTAGTCCGTGACTATCCTAATGCCGAGGTATTGGCTAAACAGTTGCAGCAAACCTACCAAGGGCTTGCGCATGAT
>DMZB01000002.1 GCA_003482405.1 Lactobacillus sp.
ATGGATCAAGGCGCGTGGGTACAAACGAATCGGTTTGTTGTTAAGCCGCGAATATGCGTTGAGTGCGACGAGTCAGTCGATGATTGAAGCCTATAAAGATGTGTTTGGCACGTTGCCATTAAGTGAGCTGATTCGCACAGGCGTCGTGAATAATCAGGATGGGTATGACTCAGCGCAATATTATATTGATCACGACTTGCAGCCCGATTTTATTTTTGGCAACGGCGACGACATTGTGGCCAATGCGCGGCAATGTTATGTCGATCATGGGCTGACTGTACCGGGTCTGATGGGGCAGGAACATCAGCTTTCCAGCACATTGTTACAGCTACCGACGATTGATCACCACTTTAATGAACTGGGACGGAATGCGTTTGCCCTCGCAATCAGTGATCAGGTCGAACAGCGGCCGGTCACATCCACGTTTATTGATCCAGAACGCCTGACAGATCGTGTAAATAAATAGCATAATAAAAGACGAGCATCCACCACTTTGGATACTCGTCTTTTATTAGCCATAGATTTATTTAATCCGTTTCGTCAGTTAGGGCCGCCATTTCGTGAGACCGGTCTCAGCCTGGTACCCAGTCTTCAACCTCGACTTAGAGCCTTCCAAATTCGAAGTCTCTAAGCTCGTCTCGCAATACTAAGTGGCCTAACCTGCCACTAAGGATTGCTGCCACGGAACTCTCTGACCCTACCTGTCTGCACTCACGTTTATGATTTCTTATGCAAGAAGTCATGTTATATGATCCAACGTTTGTATGTTGAATAAGTCTACAGCCTTATTCGACAGTGACCGTGAATGTGCGTTGATCGTGGACCAGCATTCGCTGCAACGCTTGTAACAATAACAACATCCAGCTAAATGACATGATGAATGCAATCAATTCATAGGCTGTTAACGACAAATAGCCAACCGGCTGAAACAGGATGGTTGTGCCAATCAGCAAGCCTGCAATGATGTACGACAAAGCCAGAAATTCAGGTGTCATTTTTGGCAACAAGTAACGGATGGCCACGATGGTGATGATCATGAAATACACCATGAAACTGGCTGTCTGATCATGCAATTCGTGCATTAAGCCACGACCATTGTTTGCAAATGCCCCGACGCCGCCCAAACACACGGCCGTTAGGGTTAATAGAATGCGCAAAACAAGTAAACGGCGATTGTTGCCAAACTGTTTGCGTAAGTTTGAAAAAATAAAGTCGACTAAAGCAACGGTCAATAGTGCCGATACGATCAATGTGAGGTTGAACTGCCAACTGTAAGCCGCTTTGTCTGTCCCAAGAAAGCTGATGTTATGTTCCCACCAACGTTTGTTACTATTGGTAATCATTGAGGATAACACGCCACCGACGATCACTGAGACCAACAATGTGAAAATCATGGAGACTGACAGGGCAGAGACGGACAAAATCATGAGGTAGTTGATCAGGCTGATAAATAGAAAAAACATGAATGTTGAGGTGAACTGGTCAAACGTCGCACCTTTGAACAAAATTCCAGCAAACCAGAAGAATCCTAACAAACAAGTGGTGAGGATAATCATAAACGAGACCCAAAGTGTTGGAAAACTGCGCCAGTACAGCGAACCGGTCAGCCAGCGCTGAATCTCGCGCTTCTGTTTGAAGTAAAAAAACATAAATGAAAGTGAGCCACTGACAATTCCGAGCACAATGACTGCACTGGCAATTGAGTTATTTCCGGCAAGCGCAATTTGATTGATATTTTGATGCGCCATGTAGGCAAAAAAGAGAATGCTGACGAGTAACGATGGTAGTAAAAACCAACGAATCGGCAATATTTGACGCTCACGGTCTGGTCGATCTGGACGAACTGTTATCTGCTGGTTATCGTTGTCCGGCAAAGTCAGTTGTAATTTGTCCCCCGATTTAATGTTGAGATGGTCCACGACCTGCGTGGGAATGGTAATGTGATGGCTAACTTCTGATTTCATAAAAAATCCCTCTCGCCTGACGTCACATTGACGTTAAGGCGTAAAATAATGACTAAAACCTATTCTACAAGATTTTGAGAATATTCACAGGTTGGAACGGACTTTGGGGCAGATTAGATGACAACAGACAAATTAAATGAGTGGTGGGATCAGTACAATTTAGCTGGCAAAATTGTTGGACAACAGCAGCGACGCGATCACGTGCCGACGGGTCTGTATCACTTAGTAGTGAACGCGTTTATCTTTGACGGTCAGGGTCACGTATTGCTACAGCAACGCAGTTTACAAAAACTAAATCATCCGGGGGCATGGGATTGTTCAGCTGATGGATCCGTATTAAAGGGAGAAACTGCTCCCGCTGCCATCCAGCGTGAAGTTGATGAGGAATTAGGTCTGTCCGATTTTGTGCAGATGGCCCAAGTAAGCACATTTCGTGGTCAGGATTGGCTGGAATGTTGGTATGGCATTATTGCTGACTTCAATGTGGCGGATGTCAAACGGCAAACATCAGATGTGGCACAAGTCGCGTTAATGACCGTGACAACAGCTCAAAATCAATTACGCACGCATGGCATTGATGGCGTCGCGCAACAATTAGTCATAGCACATGATTGGCTGACAGATAATTTGGATTAAGGTACCCCCGCAGGCATTATGCCTGTTTTTTTATACAGTAATTACGAATACATCGCTGGTCTATCACACATGTAGAAACTGGTTTACTAGATTTAGTTCGCTGTGAATTGGAAGATGATGAGCAAGACTGTTGACTATAAATACATATGGGGGTATATTAAACATCGCTCTTATTAAAAGTAAGCAAACGGAGGTTTCACAGATGGTGACAGAAATTAACGATCAGACATTTAACCAAGAAACTGACAAGGGGCTCGTGATTACGGACTTTTCCGCCACGTGGTGCCCGCCCTGCCAAATGTTAAAGCCAGTAATCAACAACTTGGCCAACGAATACGACGGCAAGGTCAAGTTTACGTCAATGGACGTGGATGAAAATCAGCAAGTTCCTGCTGCGTTTGGTATTCAAGGGATTCCAACGTTGATTGTGAAGAAGGATGGCAAAGTGATCGATCAGCTTGTTGGTTTTCGGCCAGAACCGCTCCTAAAAGCACAACTGGAAAAATATATCACAGAATAATCTTTAAAAAATGCAAGACAAGGGAGTTTCATTATGGAAACACATGCAGCAATATACAATCGTCATTCAGTACGGGACTTTAGTGATGAGGCAGTTAGTCTCGATATCATTAAAGAAATTATCAAAGATGCCAGCCAGGCACCATCATGGGCTAATTCACAGCCGTGGTCCGTTTACGTCGCGACCGGTCAAACGATGGCCGCAATTCGCGACGAGAACGAGCAACGCGTTTCTGCCGGAGAAACTGGGGCACCAGACTTGGCGGTAGCGCATCGTGACCAATGGTCAGATCGAAGTCAGCAGTCAATGGCTGATTGGAATGACACGATGGTGACCACTTTAGCGGAGACCCCAACAGATGCTGAGACACAAACTGCACATGCGGCAGCAACCTTATTTAATGCGCCAGCAGTGGTCTACTTCACGGTTGCTAAAAACGCCACGGGGTATTCACTTTTTGACACGGGTTCGTTTGCTCAAACCTTGATGTTGAGTGCAACGGACCATGGTGTCGACAGCATGCCGGCGTACGCGTTGATTGCATATCCCGACAGCTTGCGAGCAGCGCTTAAGATTCCTGATAATCAAGAAATTGTCATGGGTGTGGCGTTGGGACATGAGAGGTCCGGTGATAAAATCAATTCGGTCCGGCCTGGACGAATTGAGCTCGATGACTTTGTTCATATTGCTGATTAAGACTAATGAATGAAGTAACCTTTTAGTTAACGCTTATTATGCCTAATGGGGTATAATAAATAAAAATAACTTGGAGGACATGCTCATGATGAAAGTGCCAGATGCTACTCATGAAACAGTGGCAAGTAAACAAATCACGAATCGTTTGAAGCGTTCACGCGGTCAAATGGATGGCGTGTTGCGCATGATGGATGAGGGCCGTGAATGCCAGGATATTTTGGTCCAACTAGCAGCGGTTCGTTCCAGCGTCGACAAAGCGATGAAACTTGTCGTTGCCGAGAACATTCGTCAAACTGTTGAAAAAATGGGTGTTGCTGCTGATAGTGATGAGGCCGCTTCCCTGCAGGAATCTTTGGACCTCATGCTCAAGACACGATGAGGCACAAATCCTATATTGACTAAATTTGGTGTCATCACATCAATAAGTTTGAAATGAAGAGCCTAGCTAGCATAAGCTCATTTTTGAATAGTAATGTTTTATCCAAAAACTGATCCAGTACACTTTTTTCACCGCGTACTGGATCTTTTTTGTCGCACAAAAATGTTTTGTGAGGGAAAAGTAGCCACAAGATTCTTCCAATTTTGGCGCTTTTCTCAAAAATTTTGAACGAAAAACTGTAATGGCTGTACTTTCAACATAGAGCTGACTTGCTGCAAGGTTTGCAAATTACAAAATAACAGAGTCAGAAACTTTTTTTAAAAAACGCTTGCCTTGAAGTTACTGCAGGGGTTCAGACTGATTTTTGTTAGCAAGGCAAGAGCCTTGAAATCTGGATTAATAAAGGAGAAAGCAAAATGACAAAACAGACATGGTTAATCACAGGTGTTAGCAGTGGTTTTGGCCGTTCATTAACAACACAATTATTAGCACAAGGTCAAACAGTAGTTGGGACAGTTCGAAACACATCAAAGGTTCAAGATTTAATTGAACAATATCCTGACACCTTCATCTGTGAAACTTTGGATGTGATGGATGTGGCAGCAATTCACGAGTTAGTGAATAAAATTGCTAGTGAACATACAATCGATGTTTTAGTCAACAATGCTGGTTACGGCTTGTTTGGAGCAGCAGAAGAACTGAGTGACGAAGAAGTAAACAAAATTATTGCGACTGATTTAACTGGCTCGATTCAAATGATTCGCTCGGTCTTACCTTACATGCGCGAACAACAGCACGGTCGAATTATCCAGATTTCGTCTTACGGTGGTCAAGTGGCCTATCCAGGGAATTCGATGTATCATGCAGCTAAATTTGGGATTGAAGGATTTTGTGAATCTGTTGCGCAAGAAGTCGCTGCCTTTAACATTGGGGTGACAATTGTGGAACCTGGTGGTGCTCGAACAGAATTTCGTTACGGCAGTGCGCGCGTAGCTGATCTAATGCCAGCTTATGATGGGCCAGCTCATGCCTTTATGAAAATGCTTGATCCCGCAAATGGTCTGGCACCTGGTGATCCAGAACGGATGGCAGCACGGATCATTGAAAGCGCAAGTCAAACGCCAGCACCACTACACATGGTATCAGGCTCTGAAGCCTTAAAGAATACGATTCAACGTCTTGAGGAACGTGTGGCCGAATATAAAGGGGAGACTGATTTAGCGGCCTCAACCGATTTTCCGGATGATGAAAAATAAGATTGTAAGGCTAGATGACTGACTTGAATTTTGTCGATGATTTAGAT
>DMZB01000222.1 GCA_003482405.1 Lactobacillus sp.
CTGCCAGTCGCACCAAAAATTGTAATTTTCATGAACTGTCCCCTTTTATTAATTAAATGTTTGTTTAGTTATAGTTCAAAAAAATAAGAAACACATCATCTTATTTTTTGAGGATACCGTCTACCGAGTGATGAATCACCGTTTCCAGTTCATCCAAACGTGCATCCTGATTGGCTGACAGTCGTTCTTGAATCAACATTAAAAACGGGCCAAACAACAAAACCGTTGCCTCTTCGATATTAGTCGTTATCAAGGCGTCACTCTTAACAGCTTCATCGAACAAATCATTTAATGGCTGAGCCGAACGGTTACCATAGTCCAACGCTTCTTTTGTCACTAATCCTGGATTAGCGCGAATTGCTGTAATAAAGATTGCCTGTAACGGATAATTCGTATACATCCGCGCAAAGTGCATCACGCCTTCAAAAAGCCGATCAGAGATGGTCTTGCCACGGTCAATGTCAGCCTGTAAATGATCATCAAACAGCGTTTTGGTCTGTAAAAACATTTTAGAAAGCATGTCGGTTTTATCCTTATAGTAGACATACGGCGTGCCCGAACTGACCTGTGCATGTTTAGCGATTTTACCGAAAGACAGACCTTGAATGCCCTCTTCCTTGGTAATCACTAAAATTGCCTGCTCAATGAGTTGTTTTTTTCTTTCATCAATTTTTCGCATGAGTTAATAATAAATGCTCATTTAGTATTTGTCAATAACTAAATGAGCATTTATTAAACACTGAATTATTCTACATGAATCCCCGTGGTTTAATTTTAGAACCTAGCTTGTGTACCATATTATTAGCTGGTTCTTCAAATTGTAAATTGCTACTGACTATTGAATTAACACAACGTATTTACACTAGCTCTCATCTTGAGTGGACTATTACTTCACTTCGTTGGGAAAATATTGAGCAATTCATTAATGTGTTGTTCAACATCAACACTATTTAGGTAATCGGCGTATTTCTTAAAAAAATCTGGAGTGACTTTTGAAAAGTCAATAGTCAACAGTTTCTGAATCGTGTCTGCTGAAAAGCGGTACTTAATAACCTTAGCAGGAACGCCGGCAACAATTGCATAGGGTGGAACATCCTTCGTCACAACTGCGCCCGCAGCTACCACAGCGCCTTGTCCCAAGGTAACTCCTGATAAAATGGTTGTGTTCATGCTAATTAAAACATCGTCTTTAACTACAATTGGTCCCTTGGCTATAACATCTGCGGTATGACTAACATACCAAGGTTTATATGGAAATGTTAACGGTCTGGATAAAATGTGTTCTCCGCCCATTATGAAAGAAGTATGGTCAGCAATTGAATCGTAATTTCCGATCTTCAGGCGTGCCGTCGGATCATTAAACGACAGAACTCTCAGCTTTCCATATGAACCAACACCCACGCGTACTTTGTCTAAGTCAAATACATACTTATCTACTACAGTGAAATTACGACGATTTCGTTTGCGCCATTTATTTTTAAAGTGTAATAATTTTATTTCTTCTCTCAGTAACGAAGTAAATGCACCAGTCATGTTTTTCAACTCCTTATCAATGGTTTCGATAATCGCTAATAAAGCGAAACAAGTTGTCACGCGTCAGTTCCACATAACGACTGTCATCAATATTGACGGACACTTTAGATTGTTCTGTCAATACAGATAGCGCGTCTCTAATTGTATCGTCCTGCGATAATTTTGTTTTTCCGACTGAATTTTCGACACTTTTCATATAGCCTAGGACATTCAATTTCCTTAAGAGTACATCGTAAACATCGTGAGACATCGAGTTTTCAAAAAGTTTTTGAACGAAATCATTCACTGGATGTTGAACGACCTCTTTGGGTGTTCCAACTTGAAGCAATTTTCCTTCGCGCATTACCCCGATACGGTCGCCCAGTTTCAACGCTTCGTCCATGTCGTGTGTGACGAAAACAATGGTGCTTTGCAACTTGTGATGAATGTCTAATACCAAATTTTGAAGTTGCGTGCGCGAGATTGGGTCCAACGCGCTGAAGGGTTCATCCATGAGAACAATCTTAGGTTGTGCCGCAAACGCGCGTAAAATCCCGATCCTTTGCTGCTCACCTCCGGAAAGCTCATTGGGCATTCGGTCACGATACGACTGTGCATCCAAATCCACATCAGACAGCAATCGATTGATCAACTTTGGAAAATCCCTTTTATCGAACTTTTTCAAGCTAGGAATTAGCATCACGTTCTGAGCAACAGTCATGTTTGGAAACAAGGCAATTTGTTGTAGGACATAACCCATTTGAAGACGTAAAGCACGCTCGTTATAATCCTTGATTCTTTTATTATTGAAGTAGATATCGCCATCCGTGGGTCGAATCAGTTCATTGATCATTCGTAAGGTCGTTGTTTTACCGCTTCCTGACGCACCGACAAGAACAAAGAATTCACCGTTATTAACACTGAAAGAGAGATTTTTCACCGCATTTTTTACACCAAAGGTTTTTTGAACATTTTTAAATTCAATTAGCGTGTTTTCCATTATCATCCACCTCTTAGAAGTTTGTGACTCGTCAAATAGTGTTTGGCAACACTGGCTGCCGACTTTTGTTGAACATTGACTTCGTAGTTCATTTCCTGCATATCCCGTTCGCTAATTTTGTTTGTCAACGCGTTTAGAGCATGAACAATACGAGGATTGCGTTTAGCAAAGTTGCTATTCATCAGTGGTGCACCTTGATAAGTTGGGAATAGACGTTGGTTATCTGTCAACGTAGTTAGATTGAATTGGCGAATTTGTGAATCTGTGGAATAACCATCTGTTAAGGTAACCTTGCCAGCATTCAGAGCCTCATATCGTAAATCTGGATCCATGGACTGCGTTTTAAAAGACAAACCGTATTTACTTTGAAGCCCCTTATACCCATCCATCCGGTCTAGAAATTCAAGATCAAAGCCCCCCGTTATTTGCGATTCGACTTGCTGTAAGTCAGAAATGGTTGAAATATGATGTGCTTTGCCATAAGACTTTTTAACCACGACAGCGTAAGTATTGTTGTACGCCATGGGTTTTAAGTAGGTCATGTGAAACTGCTGACTGAGATCAAGTTTGGCATACTGATACAAAGTTGCTGGGTTCGTTCCAATTTCCTTTTGTGTCTTTAAGGGCTTGACCAAGCTTTCTAGCACTGTTCCTGTGAACTCCGGGTAAATATCAATTTGGTTGCCTTTTAAAGCATTAAAAAGAAATGCCGTCTGACCGAAGTTTGGTTTTAAAACAACCTTATCCCGTGTATCAGCTTGATTAATTAAATCCTTATACATATTAATTAAAATATCAGGTTCTGAACCCATCTTTCCAGCAATCGTGATTGTTTGTGGCGCCGGTTCAACAATTCGATAAACACCTGCACCAATCGGAAACAGTACGATCAACGCCAATGTCGCCAATGCATAACGCAGCTTGCTTTTTTGGAGCAAATAGATCGCTGCACTAAACACAATTGCAAGCAATGCTGAAGCAATTGCGCCAATTAACGTCATTGCATTATTGTTTCTATCGATGCCCAGAAGAATAAAGTCTCCCAGCCCACCTGCACCAATTAATGCAGCGAGTGTGGCGGTTCCAATAATCATGACCAAGGCCTGCCGAATGCCAGCAATTATCGTTGGCATTGCCAGCGGAAATTCAACACGCAACAGTTTTTCTGTACGTGTCATGCCAAACGCATCGGCTGCTTCCTCAAGAGATGTGTCGATACCTGTAATACCGGTTAAGGTACCCGTAAAAATTGGCAGAATTGCATATACCACTAATGCAATCACTGCCGGAACCGTTCCAATACCAACTAGTGGAATTAACAAACCTAGTAAGGCCAGTGATGGAATCGTTTGTAAAACGCCAGTAATTTGTGTCAGTATGGATGCTAACTTTTTATGATGAATAACTGCGAGTGCCAAAGGGGTTGAAATCAGGATTGCAATCAACAAGGAAATCAGTGATATCTCGACATGCTGCCAAATAGCCAACCAAAGATCAGATTGTTTAGCTACCAGTGTTTGAATAAAATTATTCATATTATCACCACCCAATGGGTATTGTATTTGCGTGTTATAATAAACATGTTCAGTGAAATGAAATTTCGTGTAAATTCGAGGCAAAATAATGAAGCAAACCAAAAGAGACATTCAAAAACAGGAAACTAAACTCAAAATTTACAAGGCTGCACTAACACTAATAAAAAGACAGGGTTATACGGCAACAACCATTCGTCAGATAACCCGCCAGGCACATGTTTCGGCGGGCACTTTCTATGTGCACTACAATTCAAAAGAAGACATTATTCGTGAAAACTACTATGGTGAACTCTCCTCCTACGTAAGTGAACGGTACACGAGTTATATTCAACGCAATCCATCAGCATCATTGCGTGAAAAGATCTTGTATTTCAGTTCTCTTCAACTCAAATTGTCAGCCGAGCAAGGATGGCAGTTTGTCACCATCGTATTCACTTCTTTTTTTACAGAAACGTTGAATCCGAATATTCCCGGATTTAAAGTTGAAG
>DMZB01000281.1 GCA_003482405.1 Lactobacillus sp.
CCATGCCATCATAGGTGGCCGTTCCTCGACCAATCTCATCAAACAAGATCAGACTGTTGGCAGTCGCGTGCATCAAAGCATCATTTGCCTCCTGCATTTCCACCATAAACGTTGAGTTCCCCGAGATTAGGTCATCAGCTGCCCCGATCCGGGTGAAGATTTGGTCAAACACTGGCATACTGGCCGACTTTGCTGGGACAAAACAACCCATCTGCGCCATGACAACCGTTAACGCCAATTGTCGCATGTATGTGCTCTTCCCTGACATGTTTGGTCCAGTAATCAGCAACACTGTCGTATCGTCAGCCATCCTGACATCGTTAGGCACATATTCTTGCTTACCCAACACTTTTTCAACGACTGGGTGGCGGCCTGCCTCAATTTCTAAATCGTGGCCATTATTCAATGTTGGTCGCACAAAACGATAATTTTCAGACACAACCGCAAAACTTTGCAACACATCTAAACTTGCAATCGCTTTAGCCAAACGTTGCAAACGACCAATGGCCGCCTTAACCACTTCACGAACTTTTGTAAAAAGCTGATATTCTAGCGCCGTCGACTTTTCTTGGGCCTCTAAAATCAGTGTTTCTTTCTCCTTCAATTCAGGCGTTGAGAACCGTTCGGCGTTGGTCAATGTTTGTTTACGCTCGTAACGGTCCTCCGGCAATTTGCTCAAATTGGCCTTGGTGACTTCGATGTAGTACCCAAACACACGGTTATAGCCAATTTTTAAGGTACTAATACCTGTTGCCGTCCGTTCCTTAGCTTCGAGTTCCGCAATCCATTGTTTGCCGTTTTTCATGGCATCGCGATACTCGTCCAGTTGATCGTCATAACCATCCTTAATGACACCACCATCCGTCACCGAAATTGGTGATTCATCGTTAATTGCTCGATCAATAAGTTCAGAAATATCGTCAACCGGATCCATTCCGGTCAACATATCGCCAAATACGTCGTGGTCTAACTCGCTCAACACATACTTAATTTTAGGCACTTGTTGCAACGACGTCTTCAACTGGATTAAATCACGGCCATTAACACTTCCAAACGCAACTCGCCCAGCTAACCGTTCAAGATCATACACTTTGACCAATTCATCCTGTAAGTTGGAACGTTCAAAATAATGTTGTAATAATTCGTCAACTTTATCTTGGCGCGCTTTAATTTCGTCTAATGACAGTAATGGGCGATCTAACCACTGTTTGAGTAACCGCCCTCCCATCGCCGTTTTGGTCTCATCGAGTAACCACAGCAATGTCCCAGATTTCTTGCCGGTTCTAATGTTGGTAGCCAGCTCAAGATTTCGTTTAGCATAGTGGTCCATTTTAAGAAAATAGGACGGTTCGTAGGCAATGGCCCGCTGTAAGTGTGCCAAACTGCGCTTTTGTGTGCCTTCCATGTAACTTAATAACATGGAGACAGCTGCTGTCTCTGCACCATCATCTAAGTCTTGCGTCAGAAAACTGAGTTCAGAACTGGTTGTCACCTCGTTTTGATTTGACACTAAAATACCAAGTGGCTTAAAGCGGTCCGTTAATTCGCTCGAAACAGAATCATCGACCACGACTTCCTTCGCTTCCACGGACATCACTTCATTCATGACCGTCTCAAACGTGGACAGGTTGGCGGTTCGTAGTTCACCCGTCGACACATCCGCATAAGCAAACCCAAAATGATCATCCACTTGTGTAAAACCAGCCAAATAATTGTTTTCTTTAGCGCCACTAATCCCCGTTTCCATGCGTGTTCCTGGCGTTATCAGCTGAATGACCTCACGTTTGACCATCCCTTCGGCCAAAGCGGGATCTTCCATCTGCTCACAAATGGCAACTTTATAGCCGTGATCAACCAAAATATCAATATAATTTTGAACCGCATGGTGTGGCACACCACACATCGGAATCGGATCGGCCGCATTGTGATTGCGCGCCGTTAACGTCAGCTCCAATAGCTGAGCACCCTTCACTGCGTCATCGTTAAATAGTTCATAAAAATCACCGATTCGATAGAACAAAAAGGCATCCGGATATTGATCCTTGATGGCCTGATATTGTTTCATCATCGGTGTGTCCATGCTCTCTTTTGCTGACTTCTTTGCCATGTACCGTTAGCTCCTTACTGCCGTTTAGGAATGCTAGATTGTCCAACAGAATTATTGTGAGAACTAAATTCTGTCATTCTGAACAGCGCCCCTATTTCACTTACGTCTCAAAAAACGATGGTCTAATTTTAACATTTTTTATCATCACTGTCTGTTTCGGTCAAACACGGATTGTCACATTAAAAGTAACGGCCGACTACGTGCAACCACACCGAACAACTGAAAAGAAAAACGGCATTCGCTAAAATAGCTAAATGTCGTTTTTAACTCTCAAACCGCCTACTTGGCGTATTCAACAGCTCTTGTTTCCCGAATAACCGTCACTTTAATGTGTCCGGGATATTCAAGATCATTTTCAATTTCGTTCTTAATGTCACGTGCAATCACCGTCGCATGCAAGTCATCCACATCCTGCGGTTTAACAATGACACGGACTTCACGCCCGGCCTGGATGGCATAACTCTGTGCCACACCATCGTGGCGGTTCGCAATTTCCTCCAACTGCTTCAAACGTTGGATGTAGTTCTCAAGTGATTCAGAACGTGCACCTG
Source organism: Lactobacillus sp. (assembly GCA_003482405.1). Lineage (GTDB taxonomy): Bacteria > Bacillota > Bacilli > Lactobacillales > Lactobacillaceae > Furfurilactobacillus. Next base: position 2,659 of record DMZB01000281.1, read on the forward strand.
GGCGAGCTGATGAAATTGCATCAGCGGCGCCAACCAAAACAGCAATGATGGACGTTGGTTCAACATCCCCGTGATGGGAAGCAATTGTGTTAATAACAACTGGGTTTTCATGATACTTAGTCGCCAATTCAACCCCTAGTTCAACGTGAGATCCTTCAACTTCATGATCCACGGCCTTACCAATATCG
>DMZB01000112.1 GCA_003482405.1 Lactobacillus sp.
TTTTTAATGATACCTACAAAAACACTCTTGATTGTTGTTTTTTCGTCGGATGCTGCCCGAATGACATTATGCTTTTCCTTAGTACCAGCAGCAACCGTCAATGCACATAGTAATGCGACTATTGAAACGATGATCCCAAATACTAGCCAACCTGGCGCCCCTTCAGTTCGTTTTCCTGTAGATAAATATGTGAAATAAGTAACTACAGGAACTACGCTTATTGATAATCCATTCCAACCAATCGTCCCGGTAAATGCACCTAATGAAGTAAAGATACCTCGTTCACGACTGTCTTCACTAATGGCCGGAATCATGCCCCAGTACGAAACATCAACTAATGAATAAAAAACATCTAAAGCGATAAATAAGATTACGAAGACGACCGCAAATAGCACCCAATTAACCTTTGCTAGTCCAAAAATTCCTGAAAATAAAACGATCATTAAAATTGAACTGACAACCCCGCCAATTACTTGCCAAGGTCTAAATTTTCCCCAGCGACTTCTAGTATTATCAACAATGTTTCCTAAAATTGGATCTATTACAATTTCTGCCAGTCGAATGATAACAACTAACCCCGTAACTAACCCAATCAGTTTATTAGCAATTTTGTCCGGAATTCCATCGAACATTCCGCTGGTAACGAAAACAATGAAATACGTACTCAGCGCGCCATAAAAAGCAGAATGTCCGAGGTTTCCTAGCGTAAATGAAATTCGTTCAATCCATTGCTGGCCTGTTAAATGTTTCTTGGCGTCTCCACTGCTTGTGTTTTCCATATTGTGTTCTCCTCTGTCTGGAACCGCTTACTTCATTTCCGAATAAACCTTCACACCATAACCGTTTATTGTCTGCGTTGAAGGTCGCACTGGTTGATTGGTAAACTCGTCCATCAAATCTTTAGTTATTAAGACCTCAGCCTTCTTGTGCGAATAATTAATTACAAAATAATAACGGTTTATTTCATCTTCACGAACTTGAACATTGATAGTCGATGTTTGCTTCGTAACTGCTATTGTGTTCAATAAATCTAGTTCTTTGGATAGCTGGCTATAAAATGCATTCAAAAAGTCTGCATCTGTTCTAGCGCCTAAGTAATAGGCCTTCCCAGTTCCCAACTTGTTCTCTGTCACTGCTGGATCACCAGCGTAAAAATCATCCTGATAGGTAGCAATTGGTTTCGCCGAATCTAAACTAAATAAGTCACAATAGTCCTTCGATTCGAACACCTCATCACGGTATTTAATATGATTATGCTGAGTTGGGTACAAAGTATCAGTTTCCGTAAACTCAATACCATACGTATCATGTAATTTACTTGGCCAACCGCCCAAATAAGCCAAGAAATCTTTATCAACCATGCCTGTAATATAAGTCCCGACAAGGTGACCACCTTGTCTAACGTAATCCTGCAGCTTAGTAGCAAAGTTTTTGCTCATCATAAAGTGCATTGGATCAATAATTAGTGTGTACGGAGTCAAGTCATCATCAACTGAAAGGATCTCAACTGGAATATCCTGTTGCCAGAAGTAGCGATACTGATCCTGTATTGTGCGCCAATACTTTTTCGTCTTGTTCGCATAATTACGTGAATCATCTAATGCCCACATGTTGTCATAATCAAATACAATACCAACTTTGGCTGTTTGTCGGCTTGTTCCTGTTATTTTTTTTAACTGTTTGAGATCATTACCAACTTGTCTCACATCTTTAAAAGCTCGAGTTTGATCACTCATATTATGTGTAATCACCGCACCGTGATACATTTCCGATGCCCCTCGGGATTGATGTAATTGGAAATACATTACTGAGTCGGCCCCATGTGCAATCTGTTGTAAGCTACCCATTTCATGCATTCCAGGCCGTTTGGAACGATTAAACGGATGCCAATTAACTTGTGATGGCGTACTTTCCATAATCAAATAATTTTGATGTTTCAAGCTACGCATTACGTCATTCATTAGCCCTGTCTTCATTGCTAATTCGGCTGTACTCTCATAATCATTAGCCCAATTTGGATATGAGTCCCAGCTAATCACATCAACATGTTTAGCAAACTTTTGATAATCTAAATCATAAAAAACATGTGATTCAGCGGGATTCCCTCCCATGAAGTTAGTCGTAACTAAGATTTTTGGCGTAATCTCATGTAATGGTTCGACTTCCATATCGAAGAAGCTAACCGTCCGTTCAGTCACAAAGCGTTTCCAATCCAAATTCAATCCCAGAAAGGTATAGTCACCTTCCGAAGATGGTGAGTGAATCTGATTCCAGTTTGTATACTTATGAGCCCAAAAACCACTCCAGTACGCGTGATTCAAATTATCTAAAGTTTGATATTTATTCTTCAACCAATCTCTAAATGCCGCCTGGCAAAGCTCGCAATGACATTCCCCACCAAATTCATTCGAAATATGCCACATCAATAATCCCTTACGCTGTCCGTATCGTTCGGCCAGTTTTCGATTAATTGTCTGTACCTTTTCCCTATAAACCGGAGAAGTGTAGCAGTGATTCTGGCGTTCTCCAAACAGTGCACGTTCACCCTTTTCATTCACTCGGAGAACTTCCGGATACTTTTCTGCCAACCATCTTGGCCGTGCGCCACTTGGTGTTGCTAGAATTACGTGACCATTTTGTGCCTCAACTCGATCAAAAATATCATCTAACCACTCAAAGTGATATTCACCCTCGTTAGGCTCAAGTGTGGCCCACGAAAAAGTATCAACTGTGACCGTGTTAATATTAGCTTCCTTGAATAATTGAAAATCTTTCTTAATCACCTCAGGATGGTCAAGCCATTGATCAGGATTATAGTCACCACCATGAAGCAATTCAGTTAGCTTTAATTTTTTAGTCATTATCGCTCACACGCCTTTTAAAATAAAATAAGATTTTACAATTTAAGAATACTGACCTTTTGACGAAAGCGAAACCGCTTACACGTGGTTAATTAGTAACGATTGGTAATGTAAATGCTCAAATGCTAAATCATTTACTAATTCCCTTTTTATTTACTATTCTTTTTAGTAGTCAATATGCTAACGTAAATGTAACCGCATACAAATTTCAATTGAGAGGCACTGTATCGTGACAACAATTAAAGAAATTGCACAAAAAACTGGATTTTCAACTGCTACTGTTTCAAGAATCTTAAATGATGATCCTAGTTTCTCAGCCTCAAAAAAAACTCGGGAAACTATCTTTAAAGTTGCAGATTCACTGGGATACTCATCTCAAAGACAACTTAAGACACCAAAAATCAATGCCGTTTTGTTATATGCAGTCACACCACAAAAAGAATTGGAAGATATTTTTTATAATAATCTACGCAACACTATCATAGAAGCTGCTAAATCAAATAATATCGATCTCACTTTGGCTCGACATGTTACTGATATTAACTCTGATACAGAAGGGTTCATCTCAATCGGTCCTCTTACTGAGGAAGCCCTAACGTCATTAAAAGCCACTCATTTGAATGGAATTTTCATGGAAACTAACCCGGATCCTCATTGTTATAATTCAGTACAATTTAATTTTCGCGAAATCGTTGAAGAAGCAATCGATTTATTTTTAGATAACAACTTTTCAAAGATAGGTTTCATCGGAGGGCCTTATTGGAATCTAAAAAATCCAAAACGCTCTGTTTGGGACATTCGTCAAAAATGCTTTGAAAGTCATATGAGCGAATTAGGATTGTTTGATGCAGGAAACATCTTTCTGGCTGATCACTTTTCGGTTGAAAGTGGCTACCAAGTCGGCCTTCATCTCGCTAATCAGTTTTCCAAGAACAACTTACCACAAGCTTTTTTAATTGCTTCGGATCCGTTAGCAGTCGGTGTCTTACAGGCATTCAACGAAAAGCAGATCAAAATTCCTGATCAAACAGCAATTATTAGCATCAACGATCTCGACGTAGCAAAATACGTCTCTCCACCACTGACGACCTATCGACTTGACGTAGTTGAACTTGGCAAAACTGCAGTAAAGATGTTACGTGATACCGTGAACAATCCAGACCGTGCGAAACGAACGTTACTGCTGAGTTCAAACCTTATATACCGAAAAAGTTTTCCAAAAACATTTATGTGATTTCACTCATACAAAACAACACCTCGATCGGCTACATAGACCCAATCGAGGTGTTTCACTTTATTAGTCGCTAAAAAGTACCTAACAACGCACGTCAATCAATAGGTGATTTAGCAACCATATATTACAAGCTATAACTCAGCTTACTAATTAGATAATCATGTTTCTAATAAATAAGCCGACTATCAAGCTTACATTCTAAATTGGAATTTTACTCAAATGTAAGACACTTTCTTTTAAATGTTTAAAAACAATGACGCCATAGTATTTGAAAAATTACTACATGCGTCGGGCGTTTTAACCTTAACCGTCACATCATAATAGATATCCTTCTCTCGATTTATAATGTCTGACTGCAACGTCATCATTCTAAAGCCGATGGAGGATTTTTTTGAAACGAATAAAAAACAGCACCGCGTCCATATTAAACGCAATGCTGTCAGTGAATTTTAAATTAAATTTCTTTCGTTACTCGTTATCATCGTCCGTATCAGATGAATCGTCATCCTGATCAGCTTCTGCGCGTTTCAATAATTCATTGACCTGCGCATCCGCATCTCCGGCTGGCTTATCACTAGCATCAGTAGCAGGCGTATTGATATCGCCATCTACAGTCGTTTCAGCATCCCCGGTTGCTGTTCCATCAACAGATTCATCCGCTGAAGTCTCAGTTTCCTCTTCTTCTGGTTCGACTTTTGCCATGGTTGCCACGGAAGCATCTTCATCGATCCGAATCAGGTGAACCCCAAGTGCAGCCCGCCCAGTCTCAGACACTGAGTTGATATTAAAGCGAATCATGATCCCTTTGTTGGTCACTAACATGATATCTTCAGTGCCATCAACGGTTGTTAACCCTGTGAGTGGACCATTCTTAGCCGTAACGTTAACGGTCTTGATCCCTTTACCACCACGACCTTTGATTGGGTATTCACTGGCTTTAGTCTGCTTACCATAACCATTTTCACTAATGACAAGCACGTGACTATCTGGCTTCAGTATGTCGGCACCGACCACAAAGTCGTCGTCACGTAACCGAATTCCACGCACACCAGCCGCCGAACGACCCATATCACGGACAGCATCTTCAGCAAAGGACACTGCGTAACCTAAATGCGTCCCGATGATCATGTTTTGATGGCCGTCGGTAATTGATACGTTCATCAACTCGTCTTCATCGTGGAGGTTAATGGCTTTCAAACCATTACTGCGGATGTTGCCAAACTCTTTGACAGCCGTTCGCTTAACCACGCCATGAACCGTCGTGAAGAACAAGTAATTATCGCTTTCGTTCGGATCGCCTTTAATGTTAATCACAGCTTGAATCCGTTCACCGGCGTCGACGCCAAGCAGGTTAATGACCGGAATGCCCTTAGCCGTACGACCGTATTCAGGCACTTCATAACCCTTCATCGCGTAAACTTTACCTGTGTTGGTAAACAACATCAGTCGATCATGGGTGGATGTTGAGATCAAATGTTCAATGAAATCATCATCATGAACATTCATCCCCTGAACACCACGACCGCCACGATGCTGTGACTTAAATTCAGTCGTTGGGAGACGTTTGATATAACCCTTGTGCGTTAACGTCACAATGACGTCTTCTTCTTCGATTAAATCTTCGTCTTCAATGCTGGAAATATCGCCAACTTGCAGTTCAGTCCGGCGTTTATCACCAAACTTGTTCTGAATTTCAAGTAATTCCTGGTAGATGATTTCGTTGATCCGAGCATCGTGCGCCAAGATGTCCTTATAGTCAGCAATGTCTTTCATCAAGCCATTGTATTCATCTTCGATCTTGCCACGTTCCAAGCCTGTCAAACGTACCAAACGCATATCCAAGATGGCTTGTGCCTGCTTATCGGATAGCGAATAGTTGTTCATCAACTGAGCTTTAGCCACGTCAGCAGTCTGTGACCCACGAATAATCGAAATAATCGCGTCAATGTGGTCCAGCGCTGTCCGTAATCCTTCGAGAATATGAGCCCGCGCTTGCGCACGTTTTAAGTCAAATTCCGTCCGGCGACGAATAACCTTTTCCTGGTGACGCAGATAGTCGACCAAAATCTGTTTCAAACTCAAAACTTTCGGCGTGCCATCTTCAATGGCCAACATGTTGAAACTGAACGACGTTTGCAACATCGTCATCTTGTATAAGTTATTCAAGATGACTGAGGCAGACGCATCACGACGCACATCGATCACGACACGCAAGCCTTCACGGTCGGACTCGTCGTTGATATCAGTGATTCCTTCAATTCGTTTGTCACGTGCCAGTTCAGCAATATGCTCAATTAAACGCGCTTTATTGACCATGTATGGCAACTCGGTCGCAATGATGCGTTCTTTGCCATTCTTTTGTGTTTCAATATCGACTTTCGAACGGACGGTGATGGAACCCTTACCTGTTTCATAGGCCTTCCGAATACCAGCTTTCCCCATGACAATAGCGCCAGTAGGAAAATCGGGGCCAGGAATGGCTTCCATCAAATCAGCGGTTGTCGCATCAGGGTTATCCATCAAAATATGAATCCCTTTGATAACTTCTGAAAGGTTGTGCGGTGGGATACTCGTTGCCATCCCGACGGCAATCCCAGAAGCCCCATTGACTAATAGGTTAGGAAAACGGGCTGGCAGAACGGTTGGTTCGCGTTCCGTGCCATCGTAGTTGTCTTGAAAATCAATCGTGTTTTTGTTAATGTCGCGCAACATTTCAAGTGCAATTTTACTCATCCGCACTTCGGTATAACGCATCGCAGCAGCGCCATCACCGTCGACAGAGCCAAAGTTCCCGTGTCCATCAACAAGCATGTAGCGGTAACTAAAATCTTGGGCCATCCGCACCATTGATTCATACACGGCACTATCACCGTGTGGGTGGTACTTACCTAAAACGTCCCCAACGATTCTGGCAGACTTTTTGTAGGGCTTATCAGGCGTGTTCCCCAGTTCGTGCATATCATATAAAATCCGGCGGTGAACCGGCTTCATACCATCACGCACATCAGGGAGCGCACGGGCGACAATAACAGACATCGCGTAATCCAAGAAGGATGTCCGCATCGTTTGCGACAAATTGACGTCGGTAATGCGATTTGGTAAATCTTCGCTCATTTCGCTACTCCTTTGTCTTCGTTCTTAAAACCACGACAACTGAGTCGCAGATTAAGCATCCAAGTTTTCAACAAACTTAGCGTTGTTTTCAATAAATTCGCGCCGTGGTTCAACTTTGTCACCCATCAGCATGGTGAATACTTGATCGGCCTCGATTGCATCTTGCGGGTCAACCCGCAGCAAACGACGCTTTTCAGGATCCATTGTGGTCTCCCACAGTTGACTGGCATCCATTTCACCAAGCCCTTTGTATCGTTGAATCATCGGCTTAGGCGACGGTGGCAGCTGACCCAAAATCGTGTTCAATTCATCGTCCGAATCGATGTAGCGCATCATTTTACCCTGGGCAACCCGGTACAACGGTGGCTGCGCAATGTATACATATCCGGCATCGATCATTGGTCGCATAAAGCGATAGAACAATGTCAGCAACAGTGTTCGAATATGGGCACCATCGACATCGGCATCAGTCATGATAATCAGTTTATGATAGTTGGCCTTGGAAATATCGAAATCTTCGCCAAAACCAGTCCCCAACGCTGTGAATAGTGAACGAATTTCTTCGTTAGCTAACACACGATCCAAACTGGCTTTTTCAACGTTCAAAATTTTCCCACGAATTGGCAAAATTGCTTGTGTTAAACGTGAACGACCCTGTTTAGCTGAACCACCGGCCGAATCACCTTCGACGATGAATAATTCTGAAATTGCGGGATCCTTTGACGTGTTATCCGCCAATTTACCGGGCAGGTTTGAGATCTCCAAACCAGATTTCTTCCGTGTAACTTCACGCGCCCGTTTAGCAGCGACCCGTGCTTTGGAGGCTAACAGCCCCTTATCGACGATTTTTCTAGCCGTATCAGGATTTTCCATCATGAAACGACTGAACGTGTCACTAAACAAGTGATCTGTCGCCGTCCGTGCGTCGGAATTACCTAATTTAGTCTTTGTTTGCCCTTCAAACTGTGGGTCTGGGTGTTTGATCGACACAACCGCCGTCAAACCTTCACGCACATCATCCCCAGATAACGGATCGTCGTTATCCTTTAACTGACCACTCTTATGTGCGTAGTCGTTGATAACACGTGTTAACGCAGACTTAAACCCAGTTTCATGAGTCCCACCTTCGTAGGTATGAATATTGTTTGTAAACGTTAGCAAATTACTGTGGAAGTCGTCGGTATATTGCAAACTGACTTCAACCACGATGTTGTTTTGCGTACCTTCAACGTACACTG
>DMZB01000311.1 GCA_003482405.1 Lactobacillus sp.
GTGTTATAGTTGCCGCTTTCACGGTCCATTTGTTGAGCCATGAGTTTCATTTGTGCGTCAAAGAAGGGTTTGATCCCGCGATAATCAGCCGGTTTCATCATGCGGCTAAAGGTTTCAACTGCGAGCACGTCTGCATCTTCACCGGGAAAGCCGCCAGGTGCAATGACTAAACCGTTGTCACGATAGTAGTCGTACCAAGAAGAAATGGCCGCTTCTGAAATAATGGTCTTTAAACCAGCGACCCCGGTCGTAGCAGCTGCCGTAGCCAATGTTCCTAAATACGAGCGGCCAGTCATGGCGATACTACCATTACACCACCATGCTTTAATCGCGATGTTATCGGTGCGGTTGGTAAACGCACGCCGCGAGCCATTCAGCCATTCAATAATCGCGACGGTCGATTTCGTTTGTTCAACGGAACCACAAGTTTGCACACCATCAGAGTCAGCGGTTCCAATCCCGGCGGCATACACAGCGGCGAAACCACGCGCTAAGAAGTAGTCGTTTAAGGTGTAGCTGGCTTCGCGGCCAAACGTTTCTTCAGTTTCTGTAGTCTCACCAGCAACGTTGCGTTTGTCAGGCAACGGTTGATGATCGTCGTGGTACTCGATGTCTGCATAGCTCGTATTATTAGGTTTCTTGCCTGTCAGCGGGACGTTCACATTATGGGTTTGCGCGTCGCCGGCCTCGTCGTTGATTCCTTGGTTGTAAGGGCTGGAGGTATACAATGCTGGAATCTTTAATCCGTCATTAGTATCGCGTGGGCGAATAATTTCGGCCTTTAACAAATCGAGTTTGCCATCGTGATCGGAATCCATGTCACCCTCAACGTAAACGACCTCACGAATCAGTTGGTTCTGGTCAAACACCGGTTGTGCCTTGCCGTTAAAAAAGAGTGGCTTTTTATCTGCGGGTAAGTCATATAAAGGCGCAAAATAGCCATTTACGGCCAGCTTATCAAGGTAAGTTTGACCATTTTTCGTGTGCGTGGTTAATAACAGGTACCAAGCGGCTAAAACGTCATCTTTCGTCCACTGTTCGGCCTTGGCATGGTGAACAGGCAACTGGATTTTGGTCATCGCAGATAGCGGGTCAGTGATGTCGTAGTCAACGGTTTCCAAAAAGTCTAGTAATTGCAAAGCCACACGGTAAAAAATGTCTGCTGTAACAGGTTGTTCTAAATCCAGCCAATCCGCCAAGTTTGTGTCAGGTGTTGCTAAATAATTTGCGAGTTTAATGTCAAAATTGCTGCCAGTTTTGGCGTCAAGGAGGGCTTTACGCAACAATAAACGGTAGGTAAAAACACCGTTTGTTGCGTTAGCAAGTGCACCATCGTAAAAGTTGATGGCCTGCATTTCACTGATTGCAGTGTCGAGGTCGACGTCGCGACGAGCAAACTGATTGTTTTTCATAATGAACTCCTTCAGTGTGCTTATGAAGTCTAGCACAATTTAAAAATAATTATACCGCTTTCTTTGTGAACGCATTGGGAAGTTTGTGAGAAAGTTTAGTTGACAAGTGCACTTATTTTCAGTAAGTTTGTCATCGAAGAATAACAAACGGAGGCCATCACATGTTCACCACCTTGAAAACAGTCGAACAAGTATGTTGCACACAAGAACAGTGTGCTTGTTTCGCTGTGTACCGACATGTGGTTAGCCAAGTTGTTTAGTTATCGATAAACTCGATGATAATACACGTGGACTTGACCATTTTGTTGGTCAGGTCCTTTTCTGTTTGTTCACAAATAATAAAAGGTTGGTGGCTGTCATGCGATGTTGGACCCATAAACTGTTTAATTAGCCAGAATAATTTTAAATTGGGGCGATAAAATGAAACATGTAAAACATTATTTCAGAATTCTAAGTTTGGTCACGGTGGCGGCTGTCACAGCGGTAACGTTAGCTGCATGTGGCAACAAAAAGACGTCCGCCAACAAGAATAACTTTCGCGTTGGGACGGTGGATGCATTAGCGACGTTAAACAGCAGTCGCTATTCAGATATCAGCTCAGGTGAAGCGATTCAAAATGCGATTGAAGGGCTGTACCGTCTGAATCAAAAGGGCAAGCCGGTCCTTGCTGGCGCTAAGTCGGTCACCGTCTCTAAAAATCAAAAAGTTTACACGTTTAAACTGCGGGCAAACAAGTGGACCAACGGGGATGCCGTCACCGCACAAAACTATGTCTATGCTTGGCGCAAGCTAGCCGATCCGACGACTGGTTCACCCAACTCGCAAAATATTGATCCATTGGCAAATGGACAAGACGTTCGTTTGGGCAAGAAACCGATCACGGACCTCGGTGTCAAGGCGCTCAACAAGCACACTTTACAGGTCACGCTTGCTAATCCAATCACTTATTTCAATGAGTTACTGGCGACTGCACCGTATGCACCACAGGATGAAGCCTACGTTAAGAAACAGGGGCAGGCTTATGGTACGAGTGCAGCGCATGCCATTTACAATGGGCCGTTTAAAGTGACCGAATGGACGGGGACCAATGATAAATGGGCGTTTGAAAAGAACACAAAATATTGGGATGCCAAGGCGATCCACATTAAGAAAATCTCGATGACAACCGTGAAATCTGAAAGCACTGCGGCCAACCTGTATCAGTCCGGCAAGCTTGATTTCATTGACCTAGATAATGAATATGTAAAGCAGTATAAGGGACGCACTGGTTACCACGTTCGTAAGATTCCGGCCATCGGATACTTGAATTTCAATACCAAACGCGCTGCTACAGGGAACGTTCATATTCGTCGCGCACTAGCAACGGGGTTCAACAAGAAACAGCTCACCGAAAATGTACTTCAGGACGGTTCAACGCCATTGAATGGCATGGTGCCAGCAAACTTTGTTAAGAGCCCAGTTACCGGTGAGGACTTCCGTAAGTACAGTGGCAACTTGGTGCCATACGATCAAGCGTATGCACGAAAGGAATTTAAAGAAGGACTCAAGGAACTTGGCAAAAAGAGTTTGAGTTTGGAGTTCTTATCTGCAGATACGCCTGAAGCGAAGGCGGTTGCTGAATTTATGCAAAGTTCCTATCAAAAGAACCTGCCAGGACTGAAGATCAGTGTGCGTGAGGTGCCACTGAAACAGCGACTCAATTTTGGTCACAATTATCAATTTGATATTATTTACGGGATCTGGAGTCCGGATTATCAGGATCCCTACCAGTTCATCACGGATGGTGGGGCGTACCACTTGAACACCGACTACAAGAACCCAACCTTCTTGAAGGATGTCGCGGATGCTCATCCCACATGCGCGACGAATCCGACAAAAAGGTGGGCAGCGTTGAAGGATGCGGAACATCAAATCGTGAAGAAGGATGCGTTTGCCGCACCAGTCTTCCAGAGTGCCTACGTCTACATGCAACGTCCGAGCGTGAAGGGGCTTGCCATCGATCCAAACGGAACGGCGCTGTTCTTCCGCGATGTCACCATCAAGTAATAACGTATCATCGTTTCAAATCCAAAAGTCCAGCAGTACACCTGTCGGGCTTTTTGTTTTGTCTAATTTATCTAAAACACCTAACGTTTGGGATTAGGAACTGCATAGTCACGCTTCGCCTGTCAGGGGCTCCGTTTCCATGGGATCGTTCTCAACCCGCAAACGGCGCGGTTTTCGACCTCGATTCTGAGCCGATACCCCGCGTCTCAGAAGTCGTCCTACAAGTCTGAGTGGCAAGGTTCGACCACTAATTCTTGCCGACACGGAACTCCGCCCCTGACCGGCTTCGCTTCGTTTACTGTCGTTGATTAATTTGGTGTATAAACCAGCTGGCTTTAATCTTTTTTAAATCGCGAAAGGACTATTAACAGCTCACGCTTAATTCATTGTGAACGGAGACGGTCTACACTAAGAAATCGTAGGCAGGAGCTGGAGGTTTTCGCGTTGAAGCCTGTTGCGAAGGTGACGTTAATCCGGTGGTTTTCCGGATTTAGGTCACGGACGAGCTGGAAGACTCGGTTTTGAAGGCTTCTAGTCGAGGTGAAAGACGTTAGGCTTGAACCGGTCCCGCAACGGCTTTAGCGCGGAAAAACCGGAAGTGGATGCCTAGTAACTATGTCTGATCCCATAGCGTTTTACTCTACTATTTGAAGTGGATTTTGATTAAAGGAATACGCAGTTAGAGTTTGTAAGCTAGACGATTTATTACACTGTGTTAACACTTTAGTCCAGCAGGTAAATTTGCTAGTTATTTGCTGGTATTTCGGTTACTATGGAATTCGATGTAAACCGCATGAGAATGCAGATTTAATGGTGATGGAGGGACGTTAGATTGGCGAAAACCATTATTGAGTTTAAGGACATCGTAAAGCGTTACGGTGAGACCGAGGTACTCAAAGGGGTCAACTTTCAAGTAGAGCAGGGGAAGTTCTACACTTTATTGGGCCCATCTGGATGTGGGAAGACCACGATTTTACGTATTATTGCCGGTTTCACGGATGCCACAGAGGGTGACGTGATGTTTGATGGCAAAAAAATTAATAAGGTACCAGCGAACAAACGGAAGGTCAACACGGTTTTTCAGGATTACG
>DMZB01000287.1 GCA_003482405.1 Lactobacillus sp.
TTGTGACATAAGTTTATCTTGGACGAACGATGTGAGTGGTAACGCGTTCCAAAGTCCTGAGAATTCCGCTTAACCCAATAGCACCCCATTTCCAAGTTCGGAAATGGGGTGCTATTGGGTTAATGCTCGTTCTCAAAACGGACTTGTGCCTCAGCTCCGTTTCATCATAATTCAGCTCAATCACCTTTAGCCCTTGATGATTTTCACACCACTTTCAACAATCTTGTTCACATCCATGGGTTCGATCCCATTACGTAAAATGGTTTGCCATTGGCTGCCTTCCGTGCGAACGACATCATTGAGATACAACTCCATGTGCCAACTTTCTGTTGCTAATGAACGATAACCAACACTCTTAATAAACTGCTGTAGCTTGATGTTAGCGGATCCTACACGACTGAGCAGACCCACGTTGCCAATTTGAGCTTCCAATCCTTCGGAGAAGTGTAATAACCGAATGTTCCAGAGATACTCCTGCTCAACATTGGTGATGTCAAATTCAACCGTCTGCAAAATCTCTTTGGTAATGAAATCTGGCTGACGAATCATTAACTGATAACGCCATTCAGCATCCCGCCCTGGGGTCACCCGTTCCCACATCGCTTGCAACGGGTATCGTTCAAAGGGTTGATAACCTTCAATTTCCAAATTGTTTTCTTCTGCATTAGCCAAATAATCAGCGACTTTATAAAGTGCATCTGCTTTGGCCACAAAGTCACGATTGTTTGGATCCGCCTTACCCACACCGGATAACACGATGTATGAACGCGTTGGTAAATCAACCAGCGACCCATGATCCGTATCGTGCGTGTACTCATCTTTATCTTCTACTTGCCAATCAATTTTTTTATTCATCATAAATTGTTCACTCCTTACTCAATTAGCTTAGCATAAACGGTTGTCTTTTTGAAAGCGCTATCATAACTTTAAAAACAACATTTTCGTGACAATAATTTTGTTACAAAATAACTTAAAAATTAGTTTTAGACAAAAACATCACTGTTCAAAAAATTTCTTTTTCAAACAATGATATTTAAGTTTAGCTTGTGTAATTCAGTGGTGAATCTTGAGGCTGTTCGATTACCACAGACCCAATACCTTCCACCAAGTGAACCCAACGACGCCCCAGATGACCAAGTTCATCAGTAGCATTTCGAGTCCTAAACGCCACCATGTTCCTTGTTCAACATAACCGCCTCCGAAGTAAACCGCGGCAGGTCCTGAAGCATAATGCGTCAAAGTTTGGTAAAGAACGGTACAAATTCCCAGTGAAAAGGCGGCCAAGAATGGTGGTACACCAACCCCAATTGCAACTGTTAAGAACACTGGGTACATTGCCAGCAAGTGTGAAATCCCACTTGCAAACCCGTAAGTTGTGGCGATGAATAAGAAAATTAAAATAGCTAAAGCAAGTGGCCAACTGAGACCCTTAATGTCGTGTCCGACACCGTTAGCAAAGGTCTTAAAGAAGTTCATTTTAGACAGGTTGTCAGCCAAACTGTACATACCACCCATCCAGAACATAACGTCCCAAGCGCCTTTTTCAGTAATGATATCCTGCCAGTTCAAAATTCCTGTCAAGGTCATCAATGAGAGTCCAAATAACGCAATGATGGTGGCACTCAAACCAGTAATTGAAGTTGTTGCCCAACCAATAATCGTGATCCCGAAAATCAAGCTTAACAACTTTTCGTTGCGGCTCATTGGCCCCATTTCCTTAAGTTGTTCACCGGCAGCTTTTTGGGCTTCTGGCGTCTTTTTCATTTCCGGTGGGTAAATCTTATATAAAACCCATGGCTGTGCAATAAATGATACGATGGCTGGCAAACATGCAGCCAGTAACCACATCGCCCAGTTAAGGTGAACATTGGCAATTTTAGAAGCAAAAGTGACAATCAGTAAGTTACCAGCAGCGGCGGTCATGGTAAAACCACTCGCAATGTTATCGTTTTGAACCGTTGATTGAATCAGGTAAGCCCCTAATTTGCGTGGGTTTTTGTCTGGTTCAGAACCCGCAACGTGCGCAATACTACGAACGATTGGATACATGATCCCACCAGAACGGGCGGTGTTTGATGGCACAAACGCACTGATGATCAAGTCCCCAACGGACAGTGAGTAACCTAACTTCAGTGAACTGGAACCAAATCGCTGTAACAGTGCATAGGCGATCCGTTCACCCAATCGAGTTTTGATGAGGCCTCGTGAGAACAGGAAGGCTGAAACAATTAACCAAATCGTGTCAGAACTAAATCCTTCAAATGCTTGTGCCACTTGCAAGATCTTCAACATCAATGTTGCCGTCAACTCGATATATGTCACAACCCCAGATGGAAACGGTCGTAACATAAATCCAAATGCCGTCCCGACAAAGATTGCAAATAGGTGCCAGGCTTGAACTGTGAAGCCCTTTGGTACTGGAATGAACCAAATGATAATGGCGGCAATGACACTAATTGAAAATGTCAGCCAGCGTTTTACATTTGGATCCATTTTAGTTTTTTCGGTTTTTTCACTCATGATGAATCCCCCCCTAGTACTAAATTTTATTGACCGGCCAACTTGGCTTTTCACCGGACAGAACACGGTCGACTTCCATTGCAGCGTGGAGTGCCATACGATCCATCGTCTCGTTCGTGTTGGAAGCAATATGTGGTGTTAATAAAACGTTATCCATCTTGAATAATGGGCTGTCCAACGGTAGTGGCTCTTGTGAATAAACATCCAGTGCTGCACCGGCAAATTCACCGGCCTTCAGTGCTTCAATCAGTGCAGGTTCATCGATAATGCTTCCACGGGCAATGTTCATCAAGTATGCCGTTGGCTTCATTTGTTTAAACTCTGCAGCACCGATTGTTCCCTTCGTTTCAGCTGTTGCTGGTAAATGCAGTGAAATAAAGTCTGATTGCGATAACACTTCTTCGCGTGAAACTAATTCGCCGCGTTCAGCAGTATGAACAAGTGGGTCGTAGATCAAGACTTTCATATTCAAACCACTGACCTTCTCGGCCAGCATCTTACCGATTTTTCCGTAACCGAGGATGCCTAGTGTTTTACCGTCTAGATCCATCCCTTTGTGTGTTTTCTTGTAGTCAAAGTTGCCCGCAGCCATTTGAAGACTATCGTTGCGCACATTCTTGGCCAACATCAGCAGTAACGTCAATGTTGTTTCTGCCACTGAACTGGCATTTGCCAATGGTGTGATAGTCACCCAAATTTTATCAGCCGTCGCAGCCTTCAAATCAACATTATCAAAGCCTACTCCATGACGGGCAATGACCTTAACGTTTGGTAACCCATCAATAATTGTCTTGGTGAACTTTGATGTGCGTAAAATAATTCCGTCAGCATCCGCACCTTCACGTAAGATGGTCGCCTCATCCGTGCCCGTCCCAACTTTGACGTCATAGCCTTTATCAGTTAAGAATTTCTTGCCAACAGGAGCGATGTCTTCTGGAATATAGACTTGCTTTGTCATGCTCTTACCTCCTAAGATAAGTTGCCCTAATTTGAATGACTTTTCACAAAGATAGGTAATTCATTTACAGTTACAATGATAAAACCGCTTACAGTTTTTTGAATTAGCCATTTTATAAATTGATTCACGAACTTTTTGTGCATTTACACAAAAGGCAACACTTTGCTTAGATTAGCGACAAAATAGCGATGACGCATTGTCAATGATTTGCTTTTATCAGTCCCTCTCCTGAACAAAGTCCTTTGATTGTAATCTTACGTTATCTTGCTCATCTTTATTCATGTGCCTTTGAAAACTCATGTTTTGCTAAGTTT
>DMZB01000250.1 GCA_003482405.1 Lactobacillus sp.
TACCAATTCAATAAATAATTTGGTTTTCATGACGTTACTAGGAGGCGTAACTATGAATTTCTGTCCCAATTGCGGGAACAAATTAGTTCCCGATGCAAACTTCTGTCCTAATTGTGGGGCTAACTTACAAAAATATCGAACGACTGAGCCTGCGGCTGTTCCGGAAGCAGTCTCTCAGCCGGAGATACCTGGTAATGAGCACTCAACCAATGAGCTATCGGCAGAGACAAGCCAATCGTCGGTAGGCTCAGAGACGCACCAACCTTCACAGACCAGTGTTTCACCCGTTGAAGATGACGGTATCGAAAGTCAGCAAGCTGAGTCAAACGCAGGGGTGGGGTCGGAAACGATAGATGTGGTCACAACAGAAGAGGCCGCTGAGACCTCTGAGGCGACTGAAGATGCGGGTGCTGAAGCCTCCAAATCAGTTTTGAGTGAGATGACGAGCTTGGCAGCTCGCCCGAAACATCAACCGGCCACTGAAATGAAGGTGCAACCGGCTTCTTCGGTAGCCAGACCGGAAATTCATACACGCTTGGTCGTTAAACCCCAGCCAACGGTTCCTAGCGGCCAATTGACGCGTCAATTACGGGCTAGTCTGAATGCGCTTTATATCCAATTAACGTTGACGTTTGACATTCCTCAAGGGAATGGGACGTTAACCACCAAGTTTTCGCGGATAAAGTTACGGATTGCTAAAAAAATAGAAGGGTACGACCTTGACGAGTTAGCGTATAAAGTTGAACCGCTCTGTCAAGACGACCACGTGGCCACCCAAGAAGAAGTTGAGTTCGTGCAAGCCCTGATAAATAAATACCAAAATTACGGGCGAACGAGTGAATTAGAAAAGAAATTGAACCTTCTATCTGGTCAATCGAGTAATGCTATTGTGGATGCGGACCACTTGAATCAGCTACAAGAATATATGCACGTTGACCGCGGGAATCTTGAGACGGACCTATTAACGATGATTGAAGGGCTGTCCACTCAACACGGAAAATTGATTTTCTTAGTCGGTAACGTTGGGGATGGGAAATCCCATTTGATTGGCTATTTGAAGCAAAAACATCGTGACTTATTTAGGGAAAAACAGGTCAAAATTCACTACGATGCGACTGAAAGTTTTGATCCCCATAAAACGGCGATGGAAACGTTACTGGAGGTCCTTCAGCCGTTCTCAGATGGCAAACTGGCCACGACGCAAATGAATCTGGTCGTGGCAATCAACATGGGAATCCTGATGAACTTCATTCGCCAGGCGAAACAGGCCGGGGATTTTGAGCAAGTCTTAGCCTTTTTGGCGGCATCGGGGATCACCACCAGTCTGACAAACCAGGATAAGTTAGCGAATGCTCAGTTTGGTCTCTTATCATTTCGGGATTATCCGCTCTTTAAGGTTGATGCCACGGGGACTAACAGCCAATTTTATGATGCGTTATTTGATAAAGTGGCGATGCAGAGCACGACGAATCCATTCTATCAAGCTTACCAAATGGATCAACAACACTATGTGACGCGACTGACCCATCATAATTATGAGTTATTTATGAACCCTAAAGTTCGCGAAACGTTGAAATTCTTACTCATTAAGATTCAAGTGGAATCAAAGGTCATTATTTCAACGCGGGCGTTGCTTGAATTGATTCACGATATCTTAGTGCCCAATCAATTAGAGGAAAATGATGTCATTAACTACCAAGAATCGCTTCCCTACTTATTATTTGGTGGTTCAGGGGATTCGGCTGTCATCAAAAAGATCAATGAGTTCGACCCCCAAAAATTCCAGAATCAACGGGCCGAAGAGCTGATGACTAAGATTTACAATTCGCGAAAAGACTTGCAGAAACTGGCGGAAGACTTTTTAGGAGCCGAAGACGCCCACCAGATTGAATGGCTCTGGGACTATGTCAACGTTGATAAAGCCTCCTTTGAGGAAAAATTGGGCTTGCTGCTACGGATAAAGTATTTATTAGAACGGGAAGATGCCATCTTTGATGACGGCCCATACCATGAATACTTGCAATTGCTGATGGCTGCGGCCACCAAAGATGGTCGTCACCCAGTTAATCGCGAGTTCTATAAGCAGACAAAACAATTTATCTACGACTGGAATGGTAGCCCCCAAAGCAATTATATTTTTACGTTCATTAACGAACGTAAAAAATTTGGGGTGGCGGTGCCGTTTAACCTTGAGTTCAAGGAGATTACCGAACATGACTTTAATGTCGTGTTTCAGTTAAAAAATGCGGATGCGACCCAAGGCCATGCGCTCGTTATCGATTTCGACCTGTTCGTCCTGATTAAGCGAGTGGGACAAGGCTATTTGCTAAAAACGGCTGACCGGCATCAATTTGTCAACGTGGCAACGTTTATTGAAAATATTACCAAGAGTCGCCAGACGGACAAAGAAACGTTGATTGGGAATATTGAGACTAACCACTACTACCGGTTAACCTATGATGGCATGGATGTTGAAATGGGGGAGATGTAGTCAATGAACGAACAAGTTAAGGCCTTATGCACAACGTTACATTTTGAGACCAAGTTTAAAGCCACCCATGATTTTGCCGGATATATCTTACCCTTCTTTACGCGTAATCCGGAACGGGTCAAGTTTACAAATGGGTTCACCCCCATGGTCGGCGTCATTGCGCGGGCAGTTAATGGGAAGAACGTTGACCTGAACCAATCAGCTTTAACGGCGAAGAGTACGTTGATTGACACCGATGTTGATCAGCAGGTCGTTGACCAACTTTTCTCGCCAGACATTTATCGCGAGATGCCCAGTTCGAAGTTGTTACAATATCTGCCACTATCAGAAAGCAAAGAACGCACGGGTGAAATTCGGTTAGGGGAATTCTTGATTGAGCTCCTGCGGCTGAAAGAAAATCAAACGTTTGTGGCGAGCTTTAGCGGGACCCAGCCGGCGAACTTGTATGAACGTGTCGTTTTCGAAGGACTCAAGGCCACGGAGAGTGCGAAGCAGCAAGCCCCTCGCCATTTTGAATTCTATAATCAGGGTTACTATGAAGACCTATTTCGCCAGGATGTTCAACGGTTGATTCAAGATAAAGGTTATTTTTATGACCATATCGCCGAGTTGTTGAAATTTTATTACTTCACCTATGTGACCCAAACCATTGCGCGAGTTAGCAATTCTAAGGCCAGACAGACCATTACGCCGCTTTATTTTGCGCTTGAAAACGAATCGATTTCCCGTTCACGACAGGCGGTTAAAACGGGGTATTCAATGGTCTACCAACACGGGCAGGATTTGTTGACCGATGTTGATGTTTTGAACTACTTAAATGCTTTGATTCCGGATACGAAGCATTTCTATTGGAAAAATCAGATTCTATCGCCTGATTTTGCGTATAGCCATGCGTTATATGCCAATTTAGCTGAGTTCTTACCGATTTTCAGCCAGCAGTTAGACGCCGCAGTGACCGCCGGTATCGATTTTGAGTTCCCTGATTTATCGGCGGCAGTGAAATGTTTGTGGACGTTACTGGCTAAAAGAAGTGATGGTAGTCGAGAAACCAGTTCACGGTATGCGAAGTCGTTTGAAGAAATTGCCCAACAAGGGTTTGTTCGGCAACACGGACGGTTGGGCCGCACCTTCTTCCTGAACAAGCACACTGTGCTGATGTTGACGACCGCGATTGTTGGTCAAGATAAAATGCCGTTGAATGCCGTTTTCAAGGCGCTACAGGAACGTGGTGTTTATTTCGATCGAATGACGCGTGACCAGGTGATTGCCTTATATGAACAAGCCAATATTTTAGAAAAATTAAGTGATAGCGGGGATGCACAATATGTTAGAGGAATACTATGAGTTCTTATGTAAACGGCTGATTTCATGGGCGAATACGGTCGATATCACGCCGGGGGACCGCTACGTCTTAAGCTTTGAAGAGTCTCAGCAAGTTCAAAGCTTCATGGGGAACCTGAGCCGTCTGGACACTGTCAATGAATTCCACGTGAGTCAGGGAGACAGTGACTTTAAAGGGTTAGCCGTTGAGTTAGGCCAACAACCACAAGCTATGAAGTTGGTGGTTGTGTCCACGAATAATGTGACGTCAGACTATTTAGTTAATCTGCGAAATCAGATTGGGCGACAACAAGGGATTTGGGAAAATACTGCATTACTGTTTGTTTCCAACCGTATTTTGGATAGTATCAATAGCGGTGCGAAGGACATCAGTCGCCAGGGTGGACCGTTCAACCTTGATGAGTTACGTAAAAATCTGGAAAATGAAGTTGATCAAAGTGACAGTCTTAGCATCAAGGAGCAACAGATTCTAACGGTGATGGTGCGGGCCTTCTTCAAGGG
>DMZB01000205.1 GCA_003482405.1 Lactobacillus sp.
ACCGAAATGCTCAACATCACGCCCAGTGCGGTTAGCCACTCCATTAGCCAGTTAGAAACTCAGCTTGGCTTCCCACTGTTTATCCGTAGTCGCACTGGCGTAACACTCACTGCTGATGGCAAGACAGTTTATCCAATCATTCAAGACATCCTGAACTCAGAGCAACGTCTAGAGCAGGAAGCTGCCAACATTAATGGGCTGACAAACGGAACGATTCGTATCGGTGCTTTCTCTTCAGTATTGTTAAATTGGCTACCAAGTATCATTCGTGAATTCCGCCAACAGTACCCCGATATCAACATTACCGTCTATCAAGGAAATTTCAATGACATCGCTGAACGTGTACGTTTGGGCACGCTTGATATGGGTTTTTCCGCGTTACCTATCGACGAAAACATCGTGCTACATCCCCTCATTAAAGACGAAGTGTTCTGTTTGACACCGAAAGATGTTGTACCAAAAAACGGCCACGTCATGACGAGCGCTGACGTGGCCGATAAAACGTTTATTCTTCAGCATTCTGACTATGACCGTGATACCAAGCTGACGCTGGACCGTTACAACGTTACGCCTAATTCACTGAACTACTCCATCGATGATGCCTCCATTATTTCAATGGTCGAGGCCGGCCTCGGTTTTGGTGTCCTGCCTGATTTAGCGCTCAAACGGATCTCTGGCAACATTAATATCTATCCGTTTGACGAACCACATTACCGGACGCTATGTCTGGCTGTCAACAAATCTCTGGCACAAGCACCAACCACCACACGGTTGACGCGAATTATCCGAGAAAACTTACAGCGAGAATATGGAGATCAACTGTTGTGGAAGTAGATTACGTTGTGGCCCAGCTAATACCATCACACGGTAATTGAAAACAACACAATTTAAACACACATCTACATACCGATAACCAAATCCGTACAAAATAGGACGTTACATTATTGTAGCTCATCAAGATTGGCGGCCGATTTGAGTATTTTGATTCCCTGATTATAGACATCTTCTAGGGTCTGCGCGACGCTTTTTTCTTTAGTCACCAATGTTACCACCTGTCCTGGCATTACCGCGCCTTTGTTTTGAGTGTCTCCTTCTTGCGCAGCAACACGAATTGAACCACTGGCCAGATTTGCAACTTTTGAGGCAGCCTGCACAGGAGAATTTTCTCTTTCAATAGTGTTTAGCCGTTCGGATAAATTATTCTGAATTTGCCAGCACGGGGCCCCCGTTGAGTATCCAGTCATTACTAGATTTTCCGTTGTCGCACTTAAAACAGCTTTTTTAGCATTTGAATGAAAGTCACCTTCGAGCACAGGTAAAAAGGCCGTCCCCATCTCAATACCTGAAGCACCTAGCATTCGTGCAGCTGCGTATCCTCTTCCATCAGCTATCCCACCTGAAGCGACAACGACCGCCTTTTTAGTTGCATCAACGACTGTTGGGAGTAATGCCATGGTGCCGACTTTGGTCATATGGCCTCCGCCTTCCCATCCCTTAGCAATTATGACATCAGCATCGCATTGATCAGCGATTGCGGCCTCCTCAGCAGTAGAAACCTTTGTAATCACTTTAATACCATTTCGATGCCACTTAGAGAACCACTTCTGGGTTAAATTTTTATCTAACCCTTCAAAATTATCCGCATAAATGAATTGAATCTTATTATTGATCGCTATTTCTGTGACTCTCTCTAAATTAGACTCCGCCTGTCGACTAATTGTCACGTTAATTGCAAAGGGTTTGTCAGTTGGTAACTTAGTATGTTGTATCTGATCTAAGACGACGTTATTGGGAGCAAATCCCACTCCTAGAACACCTAAAGCGCCGGCATTTGCCACGGCAGCAACTAAGGGAGCCGTTGATATCCATGCCATCGGTCCGACAATGATAGGGTATTTTGTGCCCAAAACTGCTTTTAATTTTTCCAACTTGTTCACTCCTTAACGATTTGATACGGTAAGTATACAAGCAAAGGTTTTCCTCAAGTTAGACATATTTCTTAATATGTCTAACTCACGAAAGGAGTGCAGAAAAACGTCAAGAGAGCAGCAGATCATTTCGGCCTTTTTGAATCTCGTTAAAGATAATAACTACGCAACCATTTCAATTACACAAATAATGAACCAGGCACACATAACCCGAACCTATTTTTACCAATTTTTTGATAACAAACAGGCACTCGCTCAAGAAGCATTTTTTAGCCTAATAAAGACTGTTTTCGATAATCTGTCTGACGCTATCATTAACACCAAAAAAATAAATCGCCAAAACACGTTAAACGCAGTGACGTTCATGTTGGAACATAAGTCTGAAATGTTACTTTTAATCTCATTTCAATCAAAGGACTTTAATTTCCAGACTGAATTTCAAGACCGAATTTCAACGATAATACGACAGCAAATTAACTCAGCAAATAATCAATCGCCACAAAACCTCGATTATTTCGCCAATGTTTTTGCTGCCTCTATGATGGCAACTATTAGTTGGTTTTTGCAACGCGACAATGTGAACGCAACTACCGTAGTTAATTTAATCGATAGCTGCGTTTCAAAAGGCATGGCCTCTATTATCGAATGATTTTTTCTCTTTAATTAAGGTCAATACAAAGTAATAAAGAACCCCAGATTACTATTATCCAAATGGAAGTAATCTGGGGGCTGTTCTGCACCATGAAAAAAGTACTTATACTAATCTAATCTCCAGCTGTTTACCGACACTATGTGCAATCTTCTGAAGTGTGGATAATTTCAAATCCAAATTTTCATTTTCAATTCTAACAATGGTAGATTGCGCTGTACCTGATGTTTGTGCTAATTCGCGCTGCGAAGTCCCCACATCTTCTCGTAAGCTTTTAACAGCTAAAGCTGCAGCAATTTCTCGATCGGCTTTTTCATATTCTCGTTTGAATTCAGGATTTTTCAACTGACCAGAAACATATTCATCTAAGTCATAACTTTTTTGTCATCATTCGTCCTCCCAGTCTCCATATCACGAATCGTCTCAGCATGATCAATCTCACGTTGTGTTGTTTTCATGGTTTTTTAGTAAACCCATGAGTAATAAAATAGTGTCCATTTTCAATGTGAAAGTAAATACCACGTTGAATGTTATTGCCTAACAGATCTAACTTCATACCATTTTTTCTAGCTTCTTTACATACTTCTGCCGGATCACACTTTGCATTCCCAATTGTAATATAGCCTGTATAGTTCGAATCATTTTGGCCCGATCTTTATTCGATAATTTAGTCAAAAAAGCTTTAAATTCCGTCCCCAACCTAAATCGAACACTGTCGCCCATTAGTCACCGGATGGTAGCACTCGCGCTATCATCGTGCACCCCCTTACACTTTGAATTGATACCGTTGAGGTGCCAATACTGGCAGTCCAACGCTTAGCATCAATAACATACGGAAGTCAGTGTCCTTTGTTCTTAAACCTTCAAAAAATGATTTTTCATGCCCCCTGCTTCATTAGCAGATCAACAAGTTCACTTTCCGTCACTTTGCCAAAATACAGTGGCACGTCCAGACCATCAAACACTTTCTGAACAGCATTCAACTCATATTTAGTGCCTGTCAACTGGTCTTCAACATCCTTAATGTCCGCTTGACCGAAGAAGTCACCAGAAATTTGAATGTCCGTGATGTGACCTTCGTCGACATTTAATGAAAATTCAACAGTTCCTGCCGCGAAATGCTGGCGTCGTTTAACACTAAATGCTGGGGACTTGCCGTAGATCCAATCCCAGTTTTTAAAGTAGCGTTGTTCAAGATCGTGTACACCGGCTAACGCCTCATCATCTAATACATACGCATTTGCCTCAGTCATGTTCGTGATGTTTAAAATTTTCTTCGCTAACGTATCGCGAAATTTTTCAATCGTCAGGTTTTGGTACTCTGTAGTAAAGTGTGGTTTCAAATTTGTAACGCGGCTTCGAACTGACTTGATGCCTTTTGATGCAATCTTATCCTTTGGCACGTTCAAAGCTTTCGTTAATACTGTTTGATCCACGTCATACATCAATGTTCCGTGCGAAAATAGCCGACCTTTTTCGACATGCATCGCATTACCAGAGAATTTTTTACCGTCAATCGTTAGGTCGTTACGACCTGTCATTGCCGCACCGGTGGCACCCATTTCGTGTAAGGCATTGATGACTGGATCCGTAAACCGTTTGAAATTGCCAACTGCATCCCCATCATCCTTTGTGATGAAGCTAAAGCTGACGTTGCCAAGGTCGTCATACACTGCCCCACCACCGGAAGTCCGCCGCGTTAAAATGATATTGTGATCCTTCACGTAATCCTGATTGATCTCTTCCAAAACATTTTGATAGCGACCCACAATAATACATGGCGAATTAATATAGAAGTATAAAATCGGTTCGTCTAAATTGGCGTGCTCCATCAAATAAGTTTCAATGGCTAAATTTTCACGAATGTCCGTACTTGGACTTGCTAAATAACGCATAATTATCACCTCGCGTTTATTGTACGACGTTCAAACAAAAATAGTTGGCTTGGGTGATTTATACTCTGAAAATTTGGATGACGTACCACTATTACACATCCATAACGCGCTCGTAGCCCCTGACCCACTGCGCACAACCTAAAAATCCCACCGCATAGGCAAGGTTCGCCTACACGGTGGGATTTTTCAGTTGTTGCTCGGGGTCATAACGGGGCTACTCACGCTCACACTATTCCACCGCCAACGACTCGATTGGATCCAGTTTTGCTGCTTGATGGGACGGCGCTAATGCTGCTAACAGACTGATGATTATGCTTGCCAACAGTCCGAAGAGAATGTAGCCAGGCGTCATCTGAATAATGCTGTAGTGAATTAATCCAGCAATGCCATGATTAATTAATAACTCGACTATCCAAGCAATCACGATGCCTAGAATGGCACTGAACAATCCGATAAAGAACGCTTCTGACACGAACAAGTTACGAATATCACGGCGACGCACACCAAGTGCACGTAACACCCCAATTTCCTTTGTCCGTTCTGAAACACTGATGTAGAGCACCACGATAATCATGATGGCAGAAACCAGTAACGAAATTGCCGCAATACCTGCCAATACGTAGAACGCTAATGAGATGTACGTGTTCAACGTGTCTAGAATCGAGCCAACACCGGTAATAGTGTATGCTTTCTTGCCGTCAGTCTTCATCGCCTTGATCTTGTTCTGGACAGTCTTAGTCGTCTGAACATTCTTAGTCGAGACTGCGACAAAGTTGGCACGCAAGACTGCATTCTTGGCCGTGTACATCGACTTCAACGTGTCATATGACATCGCATCTGTCCCAGAATTAATGATACCTGAGACCTTCAGCTTCTCTGTCAACGCAACTGGCTGATTATTCTTATCCAAAGCCGTGACACTTAAACTGAGCGTCTTGCCGACCAACGACTTGTAATCTTTATTCAACTTCTTTGCATTACGTTTGGTCAGTAAAATTTCTTTGTCGCCAGGCTTTGAACCAGTCTTAATGTCACTTTCTTTTTCTGTCTTATTCCAGGTCTGGAATTGTTGAATCTGCTGGGTCTTGCCTTTGTAATCAACCTGCACGCCACTTGGCACGTAATAACCAAGCGTCGACTCTTTGACACCCTTTACTTTGGCCAAACGGTCCCGGTCAGACTGCTTCATCTCGACAGCTTCGGCAGACTGTTTGTCCGTCTTCTTGGCCACTTGAATGGTTGTCGGGTTAATTTGGTCCATGATCTGATTATTCATGTACCCTTTGACCCCGTTACCCAAAGCCAACATCAAGATGACACTGAAAATCCCGATGGATCCACCAAATACAATCAGCAAATTCCGTTTGGTGTTATAGCGCATGTGCTGCAGACTCATCTTTAACGTTGAACGGAAACTAAGTGATTTCGTCTTCGTTGAGAGTTGTTTGCCTTCGATTGGAAACGGATCTTTCAACTCACGGTCTTCGTTGATTTTCCCGTCTTCCATGTGAACGATTCTGGTCCCATGGTTGGCGACATCCTGACTATGAGTGACACAGATAACCAGTTTGCCACTTTCGGCAATGCCATCCATCAATTCCAAGATTTCCTTGGTGTTTTGTGAATCCAGGGCCCCAGTTGGTTCATCAGCAATGATGACATCTGGGTCTGACGCCAGCGCCCGTGCAATGGCGACACGCTGTTTTTGTCCCCCTGAAATTTGGTTCGGGTATTTATGGATGTGGTCTTCAAGCCCGACCTGTTTCAACAGTTTTGTGGCGCGTTCAACCTGCTGGTGATGTGTCATGTTCGTCATTTCCAGACTAACCATGACGTTATCCAACAACGTTAAATGGCTAATCAGGTTGAAACTCTGGAAAATAAAACCGATTGTTTGGCGGCGATAGGCATCCATGTCCTTTTCCTTAGCGGAATGCATGGACTTCCCGTTTAACAGCACGTCACCTTCATAGTTATGATCCAACCCACCAATAATGTTCATCAACGTGGATTTCCCGCCACCGGATTCACCCAGAATCGATACGAATTCGCCTCGTTCAAACTTAAGGCTGATCCCCTTCAACACCGGAAATGGTTCCTTATTCACATAGTAGGACTTGTGAATATCCTTCAACTCTAGAAAGCTCATGAAATTGCCCTCGACTTCAATATTTTATGGTTATTTAAGATGGACTTAACAGTAGCAAGTTCACCCCCGTTATACAAATAATAACGGGGGTGAACTTGTAGTCGTAATGGATTCTTAATATATTGTTTCCGGTGGAAAGAAACGAAATTCAAAAACAGAATAGTAAACTCAGCTTTAGTTCAAAATTGGGACGCACTTCTAAAACTATCATTTGTATAAAACACTCGTGACAAACCAATTCTCCCACTTGGATGCATTAAAGCACTATCATTTGGCCAAACAGTTTAGAAAGAATTTTCTTAGCAGCCATAATTGTTCCTGAATTTAGCATCAGTAAACTTAAATCATTCCCTCAAAACTCCTTAACTTCTTCTGGATTTTCATCACTCTAAATCACACCTAAAATCGACCTATGTAGTTTATCACCGATAGAAACAACATGTCGTCTAGACCATTGGAAAGAAGTCATATTGAAAATGATGATAGTACTCAATATCTGCATTGATTGAACATAAAGTCCCTTTCCGAGGATTAAAATGTTGTTGGTTTGTTAATAAAACAACTGGTACATCAAAATGTTTC
The DNA here is from genome assembly GCA_003482405.1 of Lactobacillus sp. Classification (GTDB taxonomy): domain Bacteria; phylum Bacillota; class Bacilli; order Lactobacillales; family Lactobacillaceae; genus Furfurilactobacillus. The sequence goes on from DMZB01000205.1 coordinate 7,204, forward strand.
GCTGAATCGACACGCTCTTTGAAGAATTCTAGTCTTTTGATTTTGTTCCCTTGATAATTCGAGTAGCAAAAAATTGCGTTATAACTTTTTCCGTCACTATTCTAGGGCTAACTACTTCTGACGGCGAATGCAACTGGATATGATTACGAAAAATAAGAATTTCTGCCAATAACTCAATTAGTTCAGCACGTGATCCCAATATTATTCCAATCTCTGAATCACTTTTTTTATAGACAGTTAGTCTCTTGGGAGTTTCTAACAATCTATTCGCAGAAATATTAATATCTTTTATAACTATCCCAACAAAATCTAATTTAGAATGCGTTATTAAATAATAGTAAGCAGTATCTAGAAACTGCCATAGATTTTCCGCTTCAATTTTTTTCATTGACACGAGGGCTTTAGAGGCATTTTCCACCAAAAGGCCAGTTCCACTTTTAATAATTTCAGACCACACAATAATCTTTTTATGTTCTGAAGGTATTACAACTGGTGAATACAAGTCGTCCAAATTGATATTATTGAAACACTCAAACCAATCCGTTTGTTTCGAGGAGTCATACATAAATAATCTGCCAACATGATCCTCAACTGGTAGCTTTAGTATTCGATCCGGAGCCCCGTTTTCTTTGTTCAAGACAACAGTTTGATTTTGCTCATCAAAATTCCATGTTCGTATATTTGGAAGGAACCCCATGGTTGACGGGAAAGAAAGGTTTCCATTTTTTGCAAAGGCAATGGTTAGTATTCCCTTATCCCCCATAGTTGTGGTCTTCGCCCAATCATCACGAACAGAATGATACAAAATCCACACTTTGTTTTTGAGTGCGTTATATGCCGTTTGTTGATTCATTTTGCATCCTCTTTATTTATGTTTAAACCAGGCGTTGCTCTGCCTGTCCCACATTGAAAATCTGGTTGAGACTCTTCTTCCATGTCGTAAACGGGTGGAAAAATACCGATAGGCAACATAATTCATCAATGCCATCTCAAAATTTCCAAGATGCTTTTCTTCATTATCCTTTAACTGACTAACTTGATCGTCAGTTAATAGTTTCACCATTAGGCCTAAATATTCTAATAATATTGCTCGGTTCCCCGCAATTACACCTGGATTTAATACTTGTAGTGACTGATTTACAGACAAAAAATCGGACATATACGCTGGTTTATTGTCAGCTGATATTATAGATGTGCCCAAATCGTTTGGTTCATCGCCAAAATATAAAAGATTATCTTGCATTTCATTAAATGGATAATTTAGCATTTCCACATCGCCTACGTCTACTAGCGCAGCTTTTGCGATTTCAGAGTGATTTAGTAGATAGTTATAACAAATCTCCCAACGATGAAAGTACAGGCCTAGATTTAAATAACCATCAAATAATGGCATTTTAATTTGTTCAACATTATCAATTTCTTGAACCTTGTCAAAATTTGTTAATAGCTTAACTGG